>NZ_JBALMU010000098.1:0-48828 GCF_036962285.1 Bacillus sp. JJ634 | reverse complement strand
AATATACTTGCCCTTGTTGTGGTTATAAAACATTAGATGAAGAACCACCAGATACATATGCTATTTGCGAAATTTGTTTTTGGGAAGATGATGGAGTTCAATTCGATGACCCTGATTATGAAGGAGGTGCAAATGAAGTTTCCTTAAGACAGGCACAACAAAATTTTATAAAATATGGAGCTTCTACTAAAGGTAGTCTTAAATTTGTTAGAAAACCAAATAAGAAAGATGTAAAAGACCCTAATTGGAAACCATTATAAATCGTTATTGAATGATTGTTCTTCAACTAACGGGTAGCGTTAGTTCAACAAGGAATCACTAAAAGGGCTCTTATGAGGTCCTTTTTCTTTTGCTCAAAAATCAACATTATTGTTTAACAGAGCCATTATATAAGAAGAGATTTTTTTCTTACTTGTTTGGTGGTTTTGGAGGTGGTGATTGTTGTCTTGAATGTTGGCTTTGTGTAGTTCTTCTTTTTGAATATTTTTTAATGAGAAAAGAAAAAACCACCGCAAGGTGGCTTAATTTCTCTTATTATTGGTGTGCTTTTTGCTATCGTAAACGGTTTTAACTTCTTTAAACTCCACAAAGGTATCCGCATCTTTTCCTTTTTTCTTTTTGTTTTCTTCGTGTAACAGCTTTGCTATTTCTTTGTAGCCGTTTAATTCATCCACATTTGCATAATAATTGGTTTCTTGTCTTTCTTTATACATACGCTGAAGATTTGGAAAAACTCGTCCGCCTACCACTTCAAAACCAGATGCTAGCAGAAGATAGGTATCGTTTTCTAATTTTTTAGATTCTTCGCTATGCGGAAGAAAATTCGGGTAAGCATCCTCATAAGGATAGCTGTCAATATACCTTTCTAACTCAGGAAGAGACCCTTTATATACTTCATCCATACGGTCTAAAATTTTATGATACATCTCTTTATTGTATAATTTCATCGATGCCCACAATAACGGGACGTTTTCTATGTACCACCCTAAGTCTTTCAAATCATAGACAAATGCTTCTGCTTCATCTCTAAGCTCATGCTCATAGTATAATTTTCGATTATCAATCGTTTTCATTAACACATCATAAAATTCCGATTCGATTGCACGCAGCAAAGGATTATCCAAATCTCGCTCCAATTCTTCTCTTCGTTTTTCCCATACATCCTTTGATAACAAAGACCATCGTTTTTCTTCGTGGTAATACGAAATATAAATCGCATTCTTTTTGGTTGACACATAATCTCGGTGCTGCAAATCGTTCGGTTTTAATCTCCAATATCCAATCTCACACACGACTTTCGCCAAATCTCCTGCGTAATATTCTACATAAGAACGGATATATTTTGTCCCGTAAAGAGGCAAATCTACAGGTTCTTCATAAAATTTCGGTATGTTTAGAAATCCATTTTCTAAGTTTTCTTTTTGCCCTTCTTCAAACTTCAATTCTTCATGGTCGAATCGTCTTTTCTCTGTAGACTTTTTCAAGATTTCCGTTTCTTCTTCGTCTTTTTGATGCAGTTTTCTTTTCGTTTCTGTTATTTCATTAATATCTATATATCTAAACTCTAAATCATCACAAAAATACCTCTCTTCGAATAATTGGACTAAATCAAAAAATTCTTGGCTCATCAAATCCCTCCTTTAAATGACTTTTAATAGCTCTTTTAATAGTCTACTCGCAAAACAGTAAATCCGCGTTAAAATCCGTGTTTTTTTACAAAAAAATCCATTCCAGAGTATGATAAATATGAGGAAACTCATATTTTTTGTTCATGACATTTGTCTTGAACCTCATCCATTTGGATGGAATCGTGCACACTTGGGCACATACTTTACACTCTTTTATCACGACTTCGTGATAAACCTTGTCCACTTGGGCAATAAAACATATTTTACTTTTCATCATGATTTCATGGTGAAAATTATCCACTTGGATAATAAAACGCTATTTCTCTATTGTCATGATTTCGTGGCAATCGTTGTTCATTTGAACAACCATATAAGATGAAAACATATTTACTTTCGTTTTTGGATTTCCAAAAACATTCGCATCCCTTTCTGGATGTATAAGCAGTAACCAACAAAAAAATAGGACAATAAACAGAAACAGATTTTATCCAACGATAATTTCTGGACCTGCATAACCGTCCTGCAACATTCATAGAATGGAGCATTCCAAAGAACCATTGAAACATGGTGTTTTTTCCATGTTATATGCCATTCGTTGTAGGACATAGAAAGGCAAATCATAAGTAAGGTTGCACTGTCACTTTAGTCAATGGAAAACAGGCTCATTCACCGCCTGAATCAAGATGAAAATAAATTATGCGGAGGAATTAAAATGAAACATTGCGCAGAAAAGTTTCCCTAATACTGTCATCAAAAAACATTGAAAAAAGGAGGAAAAATAGGATGGAAACTTAGAAATTGACTTTTACAATTACTTTGGAAAATGAAAGGAGACAAGGAAATCCTGTTTCAAATCGAAGATTTGGCGTTCTTATTCTAGTAGAAATGCGAACTCGAACGGTAAGAGCCATGATAAAGATGAAAAAACGGGAAAAGAAAAAAAGAAAAAATCATGTGTTGTCTGTTGCTAAAGCTTTTGGAAATTTTACAAGTTCATGATTCATGTGTAATGCAGTTGTAGTATTTAGTGATTTTATCCATGTTTGAAGTGTGTACCATTAGCAAGTCACTTGGGCAGTGAATAAACCGTCAAGTTCCGTAAAAGGCGCGATTAAACCCAACATACCTAAGTCCTGCTGGGATATGGTATCTACACCGGTGGCACGGTGTAGGCAGACTGCTTCTTGCTGTATGCTTGTCATACAGTTACCGAAAGGAAGAAGAGTGTTCGAGGCGTGAGGGCGCAGTCGTTTTATACAGTGTATAAAACTCTCGAATGTGTGGACGAATCCAAGGTAGGGGTCTTGGAGGAGGACGAAGCATCTGCAACTCGGTGAAGCATCACTGTCTGAAGGGGATTCTGTACATATGAGGAAATAAAAGAGAACGAAGTTCTCATAAGAAATTTGTTTCTTGATATGTGCAGAAAAGCTGTGGCGGAGAACAAAATCCTTCACCGAAGTCATGTGGTAGCATGGATTCATGGATAAATAGCTATTTACGCTCGTATGGTTTTGTTTCGGAGAAAACGGTTTGGATTTCCAGCAGGTTCGTGCTTGCACGAAGCGATGGAAAGACAAAACGATTTTCGGAGAAACGCTCCTGTAATGGTTGGCTTCGGCTTTTCCTTCCGCGCTTGCGCGGGAGGGAAAGGCGGAGACAGCCATGGAGGGAGTTTGCAGTTTCCTTCGTCCGTTCGGTAAAATCGAGCGCAGCGACATGTCCCACGAAGTGGGCATGTCGCAAGAGAAGATTTTATCGAATCGGACTCAGAAGGAAACTGCTGAAAATTCAGACGAACAACTGTACTTTGTCATGCCCAAAGATTCGTTCATACTTATGGTCCAGCTGACAGCATGTCAGTTGTTTGGTTGGGGCTCGATGCCCCAACCAAACAAAACGGCGCGAATATTTTTTTCCCATTTTTCCACCACACATTCGTCCGGCGCATTACAATGAGAAATATATAGCGAATGGTTCGCATGGCGCGAACCATTCGGACAAAAGACTCTTTTCACATTTAAAAGGCAACTGGGGGTGATGCTGCAATGAAAAGAGAACATGGTTTGGCGATGGTCGAACAGGCATTTGAAAAAGCCGTAAAATTAGGAGAGCTTGCTCCAACTGCTGCGAAAAAATATGTAGGATGTATCTCAAATTTCTTCAATACATTAGACAAAATCAAAGAAGAAGGTACGGATAAAAAAAGCCGTGATGCTTACAATCCAAAGTTTTGGACAGCAAAAATGGTTGATAAACATTATGATTGGCTGTACAAGCGATTTGATGGAAATGGCGAGAAACCCGTTTCAGGAGGATACATCGAAGCTACCACTCATGCCTTTGGCAAATTGCAAGATTTAGTCCGTGACCATGGAGTGTGGAAAAATCAAGGAGTCGATAAAGTTCGTGTAGGGTATAAAGGGTCCATTGAAGAAAGAAAAGGAAGACTGTATGAAAATTATGAGCGCGGTGCCCTTCAATCCAATGATGAAAAAACATCCATGAAGGCAACGGACATTGAATACAGAAAACTATTGAATACGATTGATAAAGTCATCCCTAAAACCGACAGAAACTATGAAACGATTAAAAACGCCATCATCTCTCAAGGCATAACAGGCGGCAGAATTACAGCAGAAATCAATTTAAAGGCCGGAGATATCGATTTAGAAAAAATGACGAAATTCTACGATAAAGATAAAAACAATTTCTCCAGAACAGTCCCCATGCAAGTCCAACAAAAACAATTCTACTACCAATTAACCAAAGATAAAGCTGACGGTTCTCCACTTTTCCCGTTGTTTGATAAAGACGGAAAGCAAATGAGCAAAGAAGATGCCTCCAAATACATGCAAAATACCTATAAAAAAATCGCAGAAGCAGCAGGTCTCATCGAGCGTGATGAAAACGGAAAAGTGACATCAAGGTACACGAGCCACTCAACGAGACGGGTTTTTGCCCAAAGACTTTATGATTCCACAAGTTATATGAAAAAAGAGGCAATTTGGGGCAAAATTCAAGAGTATGTCAATATGCAAGGGTCGAATAAAGAAGGGATTTTAAGAAGAATTCATAACGAAAAAGTAAGACTAAATTATTCTCGATTAAAAACGGGTAAACCGATGAAAGATTTTACCTGGGAACAGTGCAGACGTTTATATTGCATGCTTCAAATGGGACACAGTAGAACCGACACGCTATGTCAGTCGTACATTATTCCTGATGAACCGTTTTATAAAACAAGAAGAAGGCATTAAAAATGCCCTTTATGGGCATTTTTTCAGGTGAGGCTCGATGTCGATAACAGGAAATAGGGGATTTTTTCAAGGGAAAAAGTAAGGAATAAATGATTTTATATCACCATCCAGAAAATGAAATTTTTACAATATTCATTCAACATATTCTGGTATAATGAGCCTAGAGGTGTTATAAAACATGCTAAAAACACAAGTGCGAAAGTCCTTTCTAGACCACTTTTACCACGATATTAAGGACCATGTATTGGTCGAGCAAAAATGCAAACTAAATTTGCATATCCTTAAATTAACAAATAATCAGTTTGATATGACACCGCTGTTGCGAGAATTATCAAATTCTATTTTGACATTTTGTCTTTCGAACAAAGAATATCAACAATTTATAGATGAACAAAGGTTTGGCGAATTGAATCTAGCTGCACAGGAGCGCTTTCGGGATTATCAGTCGAATGAAGGTGAATTTGGGGAACTGCTTCTGTACTGTCTATTGGAAACCCACTTAGGTGCTCCGAAATTATTAACTAAAATGAATTTAAAAACATCTCATAATGACTATGTAAAAGGTGCGGATGGTATACATTTGTTAGAATTAAATGAGCAAGAGTATCAAATCGTTTTCGGAGAATCCAAAATGTACAAAACCATTCGGGCTGGATTACAAAAGGCATTCGAGTCTATTAACAGCTTTTTAACGCACGCAAAAAATAATGTGGAATATGAAATGCAGTTGATTGATACTCATTTTCACCAAGAGATAGACGATGAAGGTGCATATGTAGAATTGAAGAAAATTATATTCCCTACGGCAAGAGAAGATGAAATTCAAACGGATAAAGCTTTTGGCATTTTTGTGGGATTTGATTTTGAAATGGACAAGGATTTGAAAAAAAAGTTGTCAAATCGGGAGTTTAATTTAGAAATCCGCAGAATCATTAATGAAACAGTGAAAAAGGAATTTCCTTATATCGAAAAATTAATTGATAAGTATGAATTGTACGGCTATAACTTTTATATTTATTGTATCCCATTCAGTGAAATGAGCACAACTCGAAAGGCAGTAATAAGAAAGCTAAAAGGTGAAAGCAAATGAAGATACTTGAGAGACTAGCTGCTGATGCTTATGAAGATAAATATTTTAAAGAACTATATAGCAGGGCAAACGATTTGTTATTTAAAACCATATTTCAGGAACAAAATATGAATCTACTCAGTGAAAAGGAATTAATTCATATTTTAAGGTTTTGTGATATTTTATCTAATTCACAAGAAGCCAAACACAGGAATCTATCTTATAAAATTATTGCTCTACTTCATCCCTTTTATGAAGGAAATTCCTTTTATAAAATGGTTTCTACAGCCGTTTTGAATAAACTAGGGAACTTTCCAGCTCTTGAATTACTGGAATACAACGCGCAACTTCCATTAGACCGCGAAATTGAAAGAGAAATTAAAAAGGCATTTCATAAAATTGATGATTTTGAAGGAATTTATCTTACGGACCACCAATTTCGACTATATAAAAAGCTTCAAGCTTCAGACTCTTTTAGCTTCTCAGGTCCTACTTCAATGGGAAAATCATTTATAATGAAAATCGCTATTGCCGATTTAATCAAAAAGAACAATAAGCCCAATATTGCCATTATTGTTCCGACGAGAGCGTTGATTCACCAATTCGCAGTTGAAATAAAAACAGAATTAAATGCATTGATTGAAGAGCATGGATATACCATCATCACAACTGGAAATCTCGAAGGAATTGATATCAGTGATTCCAATTTAATTATGATATTAACACCTGAAAGACTGTTAGCATACTTATCAGATGAATCATATCCCGTTGTTGACACCTTGTTTATTGATGAAGCCCATAAATTAGCGCAGGGACAGGATAAAAGAAGTGTAACGCTATATACAGCAATCGAAAGAGCAATGTATGTTAATAGGCATATTCAAATTCTTTTTGCATCACCAAATGTAACAAATCCAGAGGTTTTTTTGCAGCTTTTTAATCGAAATAAAGAGCAAATTTTTTATTCAAACGAGTCTCCTGTTGCACAGCAATTGTTTTATATTGATTTATTAGAAGGCAAAGCGATTCATTATACCGAATACGAATCGAAAACCTATCAACCAGAAATACTTGAGGGAAAAGACAGTTTAAGTTTGGTAAATTCATTATCAAAGGATAAATCGAATTTAATTTACTGCAATTCAATAAGGCATACGGTCGAAAAAGCCATTCAATTCAGTGAACGGTTCGGCGTTGATTTATCTTCCCAGAAAGAAAATGAAAAAATTAAAGAAGCAATTCCGACTGCGTCTTTAACAACAGACTTAATCGTTGGCTACCCAAATGAAACAGAAGAGCAGTTTGAAGAAACATTATCTCTATATCGTGAAGTGGGCTTCGATGCTGCTTACACATACATTTATTCACCACGAGAAGGCACTCCAGCTGCAAAGATGAAGGATAATGTACCGATGGAAGTAAAGAAAGAGCGACTACAACGATTAAACGCAGTTGTGAATGAATTTTCAGCAGAGAAAATGCATGCATATAAAGGCAAGGTCGTAGAAGTGCTTGTGGAAGGGGAAAGTAAGAATAACCCTGATGTTTTAGCTGGTTATACAACTAAAAATAAGCTGGTGAACTTCAGAGGACCGAAATCTATTGTCGGCCAAATTGTGAAGGTGAAAATCACTGAAACGAGAACATGGTCATTAAATGGAGAGTTGGTTGAAGAAGGAGCAGCAATTGAGGTGAAGTAAAATGACGAAATATACAAAAGACGACATTTTAACAAAAGCAGCTGAACTAGCAGAGATGATTGCTAAGACAGAAGAAGTGGATTTTTTTAAGCAGGCTGAGGAAAAAATTAATGAAAATCAGAAGGTTCGTGAAATGATTGCAAGCATTAAAAGCTTGCAAAAACAAGCAGTGAATTTTCAGCATTATGGAAAAGAAAAAGCCTATAACCAAGTGCAAGCGAAAATTGAAGAATTAGAAAAGCAATTGGATGAGCTTCCGATTGTTCAGCAATTTAAACAATCTCAAGTCGATGTGAATGATTTACTGCAAATGGTCGCATCCCAAGTGTCGAATAAAGTGACAGATTTGATTATTGAGTCAACAAACGGGGATGTCTTACGCGGTGAAACAGGTTCACAAGTTCAAGCCGGCGGTGGAAGTTGTTCTTAATGAGTCATTAATCTTTACTTCAAAAATAAAAAAGTGCATGGGTTTTTCATGAAAACCTATGCGCTTTTTTTATTGGGTAGATAACAAAACAAGTAGCTAGGTAACTTTTCGCCGGATAAGCAAGCTTCTGCTTTGAAACAGGGAGAAGCTCTCTCTGCCTTTGTATTATGCTTCAGTTTTTTCAAGCACTCCTCATCCGCCCATTCGTGACACATATCCCATACGGCTATCATAAAATAACCTAGATTTACAAAATAAACGCAGTTTTCCATGTTATAAATTAATTTGCACACTAGACTTTTACCACGCATACGATGAATGGAAACTGTATGAGGAGGGTTCGCTAGCATGTCACAATATAGAGAGATTATTACAAAAGCGGTGGTGGCAAAGGGACGTAAATTTACAAAGTCCTCTCACACCATTAGCCCGGCTCATCATCCTACTAGCATTCTAGGTTGTTGGATCATTAATCATAAATATGAAGCAAGAAAAGTCGGCAAGAAAGTAGAAATTCATGGCAGCTATGAAATTAATGTTTGGTATTCTCATAACCACAATACGAAAACAGAAGTTGTTACAGAAAAAGTACGTTATACCGACGTTGTTTCCATCAGATACCGGGATCCAGATTGCTACGGTGACCAAGACATTGTTGCAACAGCGGTTCAACAGCCGAACTGTTTAGAAGCGTGCATTTCTCCATGTGGACAAAAAATTATTGTTCACGTGGAACGGGAATTTTTCGTGGAAGTGATCGGTGAAACAAAGATTTGTGTCGCTGTAAGCCCGAATGGACGCTGTGAGGATGAGTGGGACATCGATGATGACGATGATTTTGAAGACTTAGATCCAGATTTTCTTGATGAGTTCGAAGACGAATAAGATATTCTTTACCCGGATGGACATTCTTTTCATCCGGTTTGTTTTATATGGCCGGAAAGTAAGAGAATCAGAGGGATTTGGAATATCCATTGTTTTAGGGCAATCATACGAATCGGTAAACCTTTCATATCTCTAGATGCCTGAATCTAAATGGAGATGTGTTATAATGGTGATACGTATGTACGATTTTACTACAGTTTGGAAAGGTTTTGAAACAATGGCTGGATATACGCCGATGGTACAACAATATTTAACAATTAAGGCAGAGTATCAAGATGCCTTTTTATTTTTTCGATTAGGCGATTTTTACGAAATGTTCTTCGACGATGCTATTAAAGCGTCTCAGGAATTGGAAATTACGTTAACGAGCCGTGATGGTGGAAGTGCCGATCGCATTCCAATGTGCGGGATTCCTCATCATTCTGCGGCTAATTATATTGATATATTAGTAGAGCGTGGCTATAAAGTAGCCATTTGTGAGCAAACGGAGGATCCGAAGCAAGCGAAAGGAGTCGTTCGTCGTGAAGTTGTTCAGCTTATTACGCCTGGAACAAAAATGGATGGAAAAGGCTTGAATGAGAAAGAAAACAACTTTATTGCGACGGTGACAGACTTTGCGGATGGAACATTTGGCTTTGCCTATACGGATCTTTCAACTGGAGAAAATAAGGTCACTCTTATAGAAGGCAGCTTTGATGAAGTGCTAAACGAATTTGCGATTCTTGGTGCGACCGAAGTTGTGATGGCAAGTGATTTTCCGGAAGATTGGAAGAAAAAGTTGCAAGAGCGTGGTGCAAAGGCAATTTCGCTTGAAGACCATACAGAACAAACGGAGCAGTTTACATCGTTACTGCGTGATTTAAAGCAGGAAAAACAAAAGTTGGCTGTAACAAGATTATTCAATTACTTATATCGCACACAAAAACGTTCCCTCGATCATTTGCAGTCTGTACAAGCTTATGAAACGTCGCAGTATATGAAAATAGATTATTATTCAAAGCGGAATTTAGAGTTAACGGAAACGATCCGATCGACAGGGAAGAAAGGCTCTTTACTTTGGTTATTAGATGAAACAAAGACCGCGATGGGCGGACGTTTATTGAAGCAATGGATTGACCGACCGCTCATTAATCAAAAGCAAATTGAACGCCGTCAACATATCGTGGAAACTTTAAAAAATCAATACTTTGAACGCCAAGATTTACGTGACCGCTTTAAAGAAGTATACGACTTGGAACGTTTAGCTGGTCGAGTAGCCTTTGGAAATGTGAATGCGCGTGACTTAATGCAATTAAAGCGTTCGCTTCAGCAGTTGCCTATCATTCGTGAAATTGTTCGTTCATTGGGAGATTCTTCTGAAATTTCAACACTAGCTGAACGACTCGATCCGTGTGAGGAAGTGACTGATTTACTAGAAATGTCGATTGTTGAAAATCCACCGTTGTCAATCAAAGAAGGCAATATTATTCAAGATGGCTACAATGCGGAGCTTGATATGTATCGTGATGCTAGTCGCAACGGGAAAACGTGGATTGCGAATTTAGAGCGTGAGGAACGGGAACGTACAGGCATTAAATCATTAAAAATTGGCTATAATCGTGTGTTTGGATATTATATTGAAGTAACGCGTGCAAACTTGCATTTGCTTGAGGAAGGTCGTTATGAGCGAAAGCAGACGCTGACAAATGCTGAACGCTTTATTACACCAGAATTGAAGGAAAAAGAAGCATTAATTCTGCAAGCAGAGGAAAAAATTATTGGACTTGAATATGAACTGTTCTTACACATTCGTGAACAAGTGAAAGAGTATATTCCTCGCTTACAAGCGTTAGCTAAAGCGGTAAGTGAGTTAGATGTGCTTCAATGCTTTGCGACAATTAGTGAAGAACGTCATTATGTGAAGCCTGTTTTTTCAAATGACCGTACAATCCATTTGAAAGAGGGGCGTCACCCTGTCGTGGAAAAAGTATTACAAGCCCAAGAATATGTGCCGAATGATTGTTATATGAACGGTGAACGAGAGCTCCTCCTTATTACGGGACCGAACATGTCCGGGAAAAGTACGTATATGCGGCAAGTTGCTTTAACCGCCATATTAGCGCAAATCGGCTGTTTTGTATCGGCAAGTGAGGCAGTTCTTCCAATTTTTGATAAAGTGTTTACTCGAATTGGTGCTGCCGATGATTTGATTTCTGGACAAAGTACGTTTATGGTCGAAATGTTAGAAGCGCGGAATGCCATTATGAATGCAACCGAAAACAGTTTAATTTTATTCGATGAAATTGGGCGTGGAACATCTACGTATGATGGGATGGCGCTTGCCCAAGCAATTATTGAATATATTCATGAGAAAATCGGAGCAAAGACGTTATTCTCGACTCACTATCACGAATTAACGGTATTAGCAGAAGAGCTGTCACGACTACAAAATATTCATGTAAGTGCGATTGAACAAAATGGAAGTGTAGTCTTTTTGCATAAAATTAAGGAAGGCGCGGCGGACAAAAGTTACGGGATTCATGTGGCGAAGCTGGCTGAGCTCCCACAGCCGCTCATTGACCGTGCTTCCGCGATTTTGTCGCAACTCGAAAGCGAAGGAAGTCAAACCACCGTTGTAAAAGAAGCACCATCCGTTGTGACGGAGGCTGATATTGCTCAACTTTCTTTTTTTGGAGAAGAATCGGTACCTTCCGAGAAAAAAGTCTCTTCTACGAAAGAAAAGAAAGTGCTTGAACAATTACAACAACTTGAGATTCTTGATATGACACCACTTGAAGCGTTGAATGTTTTATATAAATTGCAAAAGAAATTAAAGTAAAAGAAACGAGGCGAAATGTATGGGGAAAATCGTTCAGCTTGATGAGGCACTTTCGAATAAAATTGCAGCAGGAGAAGTTGTGGAACGCCCAGCCTCGGTTGTCAAGGAATTGCTTGAAAATGCCATCGATGCAAACAGCACCATTGTCGAAATCGAAGTAAAAGAGGCCGGGCTTGAATCGATTCGTCTTATTGATAATGGAGATGGCATTCTTCCTGAAGATGTAGAAAATGCGTTTAAGAGACATGCTACAAGTAAAATTAAAGATGAAAATGATTTATTTCGAATTCGCACGCTCGGTTTTCGTGGTGAGGCGATGCCGAGTATTGCCTCCGTTTCGCAATTTACGTTAAAAACGAGTACGGGCGATGGGGCAGGGACAAAGATTGTCTTAGAAGGTGGAGTAGTGAAGCAGCTTGAAGCGACCTCTAGCCGCAAAGGAACGGATATTACCGTTTCAGATCTTTTTTTCAACACACCAGCTCGCCTGAAATATATGAAAACGGTTCACACAGAGCTTGGGAATATTACCGATGTTGTGAACCGTCTGGCATTGGCGCATCCCGAAGTGTCAATTCGTTTGTCACATAACGAGAAAAAAATTCTGCATACAAACGGGAATGGTGATGTACGTCAAGTGCTGGCTGCCATTTATGGAATGAATATCGCTAGAAAGATGATTCCGATTGAAGCAAAGACACTCGATTATAAAGTGACAGGCTACATCGCTTTACCGGAAATTACGCGCGCTTCAAGAAATTATATTTCCACGATGATTAATGGACGTTTCATCAAAAACTATGGTTTAGTGAAGGCGATTTTAGAAGGGTATCATACGTTGCTGCCAATTGGCCGATTCCCAATTGCGCTGTTGTCGGTTGAGATGGATCCGATTTTAGTCGATGTAAATGTTCACCCTTCGAAAATGGAAGTTCGCTTAAGTAAAGAACAGGAATTATTTACGGTTGTTTCAGAGACCATTAAAGCAGCTTTTACAGGTTTATCGCTTATTCCAAGCGGCTTTACACCACAGGTGAAACAGCAGCCAAAAAGTGAACAAACCATCCTTGATTTGGATCATATCGTGGAAACAAAGCACCCTGTACCTGTCATGGAAGCAAAGCCAGAACCAGCGCTTATAAAAGATTTATTAGCGAAAAAAGAAGCTCCGAGTATGAACATGAATTTCGAACCAATCCAAACCTTTGTACCTGCATTTGAACGCACTGAGCCTCAAGAAGTTCGCGAAAGTACATTGGACATGTCAGAGTCTATCGAGAAGGTTTTGATTGAAACAGGGGAAGAGCCGGCCTATGTTCAATCGGAGCAACCGCGCGTACCACCGATGTATCCAATCGGGCAAATGCATGGTACGTATATTTTTGCGCAAAACGATAAAGGGTTGTATATTATTGATCAACATGCCGCTCAAGAGCGGATTAAATATGAATATTTTAAAGAAAAAGTTGGTCGTGTTGAAAAAGAATTGCAAGAGATGCTTGTTCCAATCACATTAGAATTCTCAACAGACGAATATATCCGAATTAATGAATATAAAGATGAACTTGAAAAAGTCGGTGTCTTTCTTGAAGAATTCGGCCATAATGCCTTTATTGTTCGGTCCCATCCGCAATGGTTCCCTAAAGGCATTGAACAAGAAATTTTGGAAGAAATGATTGAGCAATTGCTTCATATGAAAAAAGTCGATGTTAAAAAACTACGTGAAGAAGCGGCGATTTTAATGAGCTGTAAGGCATCGATTAAAGCGAACCGCCATTTGCGCACTGATGAGATCCAAGCCTTATTAGATGAATTACGGCATACGACCGACCCATTTACATGCCCGCATGGTCGTCCGATTATTATTCACTATTCGTCATATGACATGGAGAAGATGTTTAAACGGGTGATGTAATTTCTAGCACTGAATAACCCTTGCTATATAAGGATTATTCAGTGCTTTTTTGGTAGATTGACCACATTTCTTACTTGGAGATTTCTTTTTGAAGTGCTTTTGAAAAATTTCTCTCTTACGAATCTTATGGAGTAGGGGAACGTTGCGCAAGATTGAGTATGCAGCAGGTTTTGAGGTCTATAACTTGGATGAATCTATGGAAGTCATCGACATAAAGGGGCTCCACCGATAGCAGAATTTAAGTTGAAACATAGAACGGAGATTTGTGGATAGGAGATTTTATATGATTAGTGAATGGAGAGTTACTATAAAGGGTAGAAAACCCCCCTCACTTACTTAACACTAAAGAAGGTTGAATAAAAAATAAAGGTAAATGCTGTTATTATCCCCATTACGAATAATGTGTTAAATAAAATTTCCATAGACGCATTCCTCCTCAAAATATTTTGAGATATACATGGAGTCGTTATAATAGAAAATTTTGAGCAGAATTACCTGATAAGAAATGCACCTCCTATTAAAGTGAGTGTAATAGAAGTTTACTACTGATATATGAAGTAGGTATTAAGGAATTGTAAATATAGTAAAATAAATATGTACACAAAGGAGAAGCATCTCTTTCTTAGATAATTCATTTACTTACCCCAATAAAACTCCCTGTTGGCAAACGACGGTCGCTAAATAAATTATTCTTAATGATGTATCATTTACCTAATCCATATATTTAGAGCTGCACATCGGTAATAGTGTGTGCAGCAAAGGTTGTTTATATGGTCTTAATAGGGTGACCATATAAACTCCTTTTAAAACATGCTCAAACTATAGTTCTTTGATAACAGCTCCAATAATTTTATTCCTGCAATACTGTTTCCTTTTTCATCTAAAGCAGGTCCGAAAATTCCAATGCCAAACCTTCCTGGAACAGCGCCCATTATTCCGCCGGATACACCACTTTTCGAAGGAATCCCAATTTTGATGGCAAATTCTCCAGAAGCATTATACATTCCGCATGTGACCATAAATGTTTTACAAATACGAGCTACGTCTGCAGGCATGATTTGTTTACCGCTTAGAGGATGGACTCCATCCATCGCAAACACCACTCCGATTCGGGCCAAATCCAAACAGTTCATTTCAATGGCACATTGCTTCGTATATAAATCCATTAGTTGTTCTACATCCTCATCCAGAATGTTATGCTGTTTTAAAAAATAACATAATGCTCGGTTTAAATGAGCCGTTTCGAATTCGGAACGTGCAACTTCCTCACAATAACTCATTGTTGAATCATTTGTCATTTCCTGAATAAAGGATAAAAGTCGCTGGAATCTCTCTGTAACAGTGTTCCCTTTAATCATATGGGTCACGACAAGTGCTCCCGCATTGATCATAGGATTTAATGGTTTTCCGGGAGCCATTGTTTCTAATTTAGCAATTGAATTGAAAGGGTCTCCAGTCGGCTCCATTCCAACACGCTCAAACACATAGTTCGATCCCCTGTCCATCAAAACGAGGGCCAAGCTAATCACTTTTGAGATACTTTGGAGGGTAATCCTTTTTTCGATATCTCCTGCTGAGATACATCGCCCGTCAGGATAGTGAATGGCAATGGATAAATCGTTTGGATTTGCTTTTCCAAGAGCGGGAATATAATCTGCAACCTTACCGTTTTTTGTACATGTCTTCGCCTCTGTTACTAAGGCTTTTAATTCATCATTTGATTGACATAGCATATTTATCACCATTAGTAGTATGAGCCAAATGCTTTGTTGATATTAAAGGCTGTGTTAAATAATATTGTGGATAAAAAATAATCGAAGAGCCCTTACTTTATAAGGGTCTTTCGGTGTTTTTTGATGAATGGACTAACACTGACAAACTAGCAGTATAGGTTTTGATTAGTTAAATAGACATGAGAAGAATCAGGAATAAAATGGTGATTGCTGCCCACTACAATTACAAATGTTCCAATAATATCTAGTTGGTGATGACCATTTACATAAATGAAGTGTATGAGATTCATCATTACATAACTAGAATGTGCAGCAAGTTTAATAGTAGGCATTATGGTTTAAAAACTGCCAAGCTTCTACAAATAAGTCTTTTTGCTCGTTTATTTTAAATCCCAAAAAATTAATATTGTAGGTAATTGTTGTTGATGATTCCTTTTGAAGGAGACTATACAACAAAAAGGAAACGCTGTAGAAATTTAATTGAACAGATTAAACCGACTATAGTGTTAACAATAGGAGGAAGAGATTATGAAAATAAAATGGTCTTCAAAGGTTTTAGCAGGCGCATTAGTTGTCTCCCTAGCTTTTAGTACAGCTTCATTTGCAAATGCACAGAGTTTAGACAGTAAAAAAACAGAGCAAACAAATAAAGTTCAGAAAGAAGATAAATCATCTAAGAAAAAGGAAAAACAGCAAAAGACTGTTGTGAAATCTAAAGTTGGTAAAACAGTTGAAAAGCGTCTAACTAGTGTAGAGTCTTCCATTACAAACATTACTAAATCTATTAATTTATATTTTGGTGTTACTGAAGATGCAATAGTTGATAAAAATTTGAGCAAAAAATCAGCATCTAAAAAATACAATAGTTATAAAGGAAAACTAAAAGCAGACATTAATAAACTTCGTGCTATTGATAAACAGTTAGCTTCTTATAAGAAAAAATATAAGGGAAATACTGCTGAGTTCGATGCATTAGCAGCAAAGTCTAAAGAACTTCAGAATTTAGCTAAGGCTGAAATCCAACGAGTAAAAGATTTAGCCGAACAGGCTTCTACTCCAAAAGAAGAAAATAAAAAAACAAACACTACAGGTAATACAACAACTAAAGAATCAGCAGTTTAATTAAGTATTACTTATTGAAGTGTATAGTTCTAAAACGTTAAAAAGTCAATATTCTTAATATTGGCTTTTTAACGTTTTAGATTAGGGTGATTGATTTCAATGGTTTTGTTATATAACGCGTTTGATTAATAATATTATTTAACGGAGCCATTGAAATAATAGCAGAATTGAAAGAAATATAAATGAGTAGAACATGTAAATAATCTAGTTATTGTTAAGCTTGACCATTTTTTCTTCTAGGAATCTGGTAAATGTCATAAAATAATAAAAATTTGTTTTATGGGAGGAGCTAATATGGTAGAAGGTAAGGTTGTGTTTATTACTGGAGCAGCAAGTGGTATTGGGAATGAAATCGGCATAGCATTTGCAAAAAGCGGCGCGAAAGTGGTATTTACCGATTTAGATGAGAAAAAGGTAAAGCAAAGTATAGCAGCGTTAGTAGATGAGGGATACGATTGTTTAGGATTAAAGTGTGATGTGACAAAGGAAACGGAATTACAGCAAGCCATTCATCAAACAATTGAGACGTATGGACAGTTGGATGTATTAATCAATAATGCTGGATTACAGCATATTGATTTAATTGAAGAATTCCCTACTGAAAAATTTGAATTGCTTGTTCAAGTGATGCTGACGGCTCCTTTTATCGCAATGAAGCACGCATTTCCCATTATGAAACAACAGAAATCAGGAAGAATTATTAATATGGCATCGATTAATGGACTTGTCGGATTTGCTGGGAAAGCAGCCTATAATAGTGCTAAGCATGGGGTAATTGGATTAACGAAAGTTGCAGCGCTAGAGGTGGCGAATTATGGTATTACTGTTAACGCTCTATGTCCTGGTTATGTGGATACACCGCTCGTTCGAAATCAGTTGACAGATTTAGCCCATAATCGCAATGTCTCATTAGAGAAAGCTATTGAAGAGGTTTTATATCCACTGATTCCTCAAAAACGGTTGCTATCGGTTCAGGAGATAGCAGATTATGCCATGTTTTTAGCAAGTGATAAGGCGAAAGGGGTTACGGGTCAAGCGGTTGTACTAGATGGAGGATATACAGCACAATAATGATTAAGCGAAAATGTAATCGGATTCATGGACAATAAATGAATATGAAAGAGAGCTAATTAGATAGGAAGCGCCTTTTCTTTTGCAGAGAAGGTGCTTTTTAATATGTGCTATAAATCATGATTAATCTCTACATTTATTGACTTAGAGTTGTTAATGAACTATTTTCGGAAAATTCATTTAAATAAAAATTCATATGACGAGTGTAAATTTGTGGTATGATACCATTTGTCTTAAAAATAGAGAAGTAATTGTAAGAAGGTGACAGCTTATGGGTAACTCCATAGACGCAAAAAAAGAGGGACAAACCTCTAAAGAATATCATTTGTTTTTCCTTACATGGCCTATCTTTTTAGAACTCTTTCTATTTATGTTAATGGGAATTGTCGATACGTTCATGTTGAGTGCGATATCAGATAATGCGGTGTCTGGGGTCGGTGCAGCTAATCAATATTTGCATATTGCTATTTTAATTTTAGAAGTGATTGGGAATGGGGCTGCGATTGTTGTTGCTCAGTATATCGGCTCGCGTAGAATGCTGGAAGTTGCCAAGATTTCTGCTTTAGCTATTGTGCTTAATCTACTTGTTGGTTTATGTTTGAGTGCTGTATTTATTTTTTTCAGCGGCAGGATGATGCGTGCATTGCATTTGTCTGGTGACATTTTGTATTATGCGGAAAGTTATTTAACGATTGTTGGCGGAGCGATTTTCCTTCAAGCAATAATTAATTCCTTAGCTTCTATTATTCGGGTGCATGGTTTTACAAAACAAGCGATGTTTGTATCGCTTGGTATGAATATTTTTCATATTATCGGTAATTACGTACTGATATTTGGGAAATTTGGTTTTCCTGAATGGGGCGTTCAAGGAGCGGCGATTTCTTCTGTCGTGAGTCGTTTTCTTGCTATATTTGTGTTTTTCTGGCTGTTGTATCGCGTAATGGAAGTGCGTGTAAAGCTCGCTTATTATGTTTCATTGTCCTGGGAGTATATTCGAAAAATCTTAAAAATCGGTGTACCTTCTGCCTTTGAACAAATTATGTATCAGAGTTGTCAAGTTGTGTTTTTATATTATGTAACGTATTTAGGAGCTAGTTCCTTAGCGGCTAGACAGTATGCGATGAACATATCGATGTTTATCTATTTATTTGCTTTAGCTATTGGCATGGGAACGGCGATTATTGTCGGTCATTTAGTTGGTGGAAATCGGCAGAATGAAGCGTACATTAGAGTATGGAAAAGTGCAAAATGGGCAAGTGGGGTAACTCTTGTCATGGTAGTCATCGTCATTGTGTTTCGTGAACAATTTATGCGTTTATTTTCAGACGATCCTGAGATTATTCGTATGGGAGCGAGTGTTTTAATTCTCAGCATTTTGTTAGAAACAGGACGGACTCTTAATATTGTCATTATTAATTCGCTAAGAGCAGCTGGAGATGCAAAATATCCTGTATATATTGGTTTAATCTCAATGGTCGGCATGAGTCTGCCATTAGGGTATTTTCTTGTGTTTCAGTTGAATCTTGGATTAGTAGGAATTTGGCTAGCAATTGCAGCGGATGAATGGACGCGGGCTATTATTATGTCTTTTCGCTGGAAGAGCCGCACTTGGGAAAAGCATTCTCTTGTAAAGCCTGAAAGTTCGGAAGCGGCATAAAGATGTAAAAAGCGATGACTCAAGAGGTGTATTCCTTTTGAGTCATTTTTATTGTGCGAAAAAATAAAAATGGAAAACACTTGAAATTTTTCATGTATCTATTGTACAATAAATCTATAACATACCAACCGGTTAGTTAGTTAATGAAAGCGGATTCAAATAGAATAGGAGGGAAAATGGATGAGTCATAAAATCATCGATACAAAGCCAGTACGAAAGGGCGAAGAATTAAACGCTCATGTACTGGAAACCTTCTTGAGAAAACATCTAGATAAACTGCCGGATGAAACTTTAATAATTGAACAGTTTGGAACAGGACTATCGAATCTTACATACTGTTTAAAAATAGGAGAGTGGGAAGCCGTTTTACGTCGGCCGCCTAAAGGTCCAGTTGCTCCGAAGGCCCATGATATGGGGAGAGAATTTCGAATTTTGTCTGAAATTCATCCGATTTATTCATTAGCTCCAAAACCTTACCTCTTTTCTGTAGATGATTCAATTGTCGGTAGCCCATTTTTTATTATGGAACGAAAAAAAGGCATTGTAATTGATTCACAATTTCCGTCACATATTCAATCTACTGCCAAACTACGTCAATCGCTATCTAAGATGATGGTAGATCAACTAGTTACCCTTCACAATATTGATTACACAACAACACACCTTATTGAAATTAGCCGACCTAATGGGTTTATGGAACGACAAGTACATGGCTGGATTGCTCGATATGAACGAGCTAAAACTCATGATATTAAAGGAGTTGAACAGCTTCAAAAATGGCTTGTTAAAGAAATTCCAACCCCTTCTACTGCTACGATTATCCATTACGATTATAAATTTAATAATGCGATGTTTTCCGAAGATTTAACTTCAATGATTGGTTTATTTGATTGGGAAATGTCCACAGTTGGTGATCCTTTAGCGGATCTTGGTGCAGCGATGAGCTATTGGACACAGGCAGATGATCCGGATTTATTAATTCAAGGATTGGGAAAAACGCCGATTACGGTTCAAGATGGTTTTCTCACTCGTCATGAATTTATCGAATTATATGCGAAGAAGAGTGGACGAGATGTAAGCAATATTCATTTTTACTTAACATTTGCGTATTTCAAATTAGCCGTCATTTGTCAGCAGATTTTTTATCGCTACTATAAAGGACAAACGAATGATCCGAGATTCGAGCATCTTCATCGAACTGTGAACAGTATTATTCAACATGCCATTAATATTTCTACTGAAGAATAAGGGGGTGCACGTTTGACAAAAATTCACTTATTAATGAAAAAAGAAGAAATTGATTGTGCGAAAATGGCCGACAATAAAATTGCTGTTGTATTTGATGTACTGCTAGCTACATCAATGATTACATCAGCCCTCTATCATGGAGCAAAAGAAGTGATTCCGGTATTAAATGCGGAACAGGCGCTATTCGAAGCAAATAAACGAAAAGATGATAGCTGCATTTTAGCAGGGGAATATGAAGGGAAAGTGATTGACGGTTTTCTAGGTCCACATCCTTTGCAGCTGCAATCGTCACTTTTTCAAAAGTCGCTGATCCTATCAACAACAAATGGAACCGTTGCCATTCGAAAAAGTTCATCCGCAAAAAAGGTGTACATTTGTTCTTTGTTAAATGGGCAAGCCGTCGCCAATAGACTTGCTGCTGCGTTACATGATGAAACAATTATTGTCGTCTGCTCTGGCTCATCAAATGAATTTTGTTTAGAAGATTTTTATGGAGCGGGTTATTTTCTATATGAGCTCCTTCAACAAAAACAAATGAAGTGGGAGCTTTCCGATGCTGCACAGGCTGCCTTAGCTTTTTATACACATTCGCCTAAGAATGGGAGCTCATTGTTGAATCAATCTCGAGTAGGAAAACTGTTGAAACAATACGGGCTGCAAGATGAAATAAACTTTGTGGCAAGCGAGGGAATAATCCCTACTGTTCCGGTTCTTACCAATGATTTTAGAGTCATCGCAGAAGAACAACATATTGTGAAGTAAGCCTATCTCTTGAGAAAAATAAAAAATAGGAGCTGATCATATGTATTTACGTTTATCAGATGAACAAAAGATGGTTCAAAAGACGATTCGAAAATTTGTTGAAAAGGAGCTTATTCCATTAGAAAATGATGTACTTCGAAATGAAAGAGAAGGGAAACCTTCCTTAGCTCCTGAGAAATTAAAAGAGCTTCAATTAAAGGCGAAAGAAGCTGGTTTTTGGGGAATTAATACACCCGAGGAATATGGCGGGGCGGATCTTGGACAAATGATGATGGCGCTTGTTTATATGGAAGTATCGAAAACATTTGTCCCTTTCACATTTGGAGGTTCGGCGGATAATATTTTATATTATGCCAACGCAGAACAAAAGAAAAAGTATTTACTTCCAACGATTAATGGAGAGAAAAAATCATGCTTTGCGATGACAGAACCAGATGCAGGATCCGATACAAGAGGGATTAAGATGACGGCTGTTAAAGATGGAAATGAGTGGGTATTGAACGGAGAAAAAACGTTTATCACAGGTGGGAATGAAGCAGATTTTGTTATGGTTATTGCGATTACAGATAAAGAAAAACACGCGAAAACAGGACGCGATGGAGTAACCTGTTTTATTGTAGATCGCGATATGGGCTGGAAATCGGAATATATTCATACAATGGGCGACTGGGGACCTGCTGGTTTAGTATTTGATAATGTACGAGTACCTGAAGAGAATATTTTAGGTGAATTGCATGGCGGCTACAAATTAGGTTTAGAATGGATTGGTTTTGCTCGCTGGATTGTAGGGGCCCGTGCGGTTGGAACAGCAGAACGACTGTTACAAATGGCTATTGATTATTCACAAGAAAGATATACATTCGGTAAACCAATTGCTGATCGACAAGCAATTCAATGGAAAATTGCTGATTCGGCAGTTGAGATTGAAGCGGCTAAATGGTTAGTTTTAAATGCAGCGTTTACGTTGGACCAAGGAGAGGATAATCGTCATTTAGCTTCGATGGCCAAATTATATGGGGCGAATATGGGAAATCGAGTCGTAGACCGCGTACTGCAAATTCATGGAGGCATGGGGTATACAAAGGAATTGCCAATTGAACGTTGGTACCGTGAAGCGAGATTGTGGAGAATATATGACGGAACAGATGAAATTCAACGTCTTGTTATTTCAAGAAATTTATTAA
Organism: Bacillus sp. JJ634; assembly: GCF_036962285.1. Lineage (NCBI taxonomy): Bacteria > Bacillati > Bacillota > Bacilli > Caryophanales > Bacillaceae > Bacillus > Bacillus sp. JJ634. The sequence continues at coordinate 26,346 of NZ_JBALMU010000098.1, read as the reverse complement.
AAGGTCATGTGAAAGTAGGTCAGTACGTCTAAAACAAAGGGGGAGAGTTCAGATGAGTAAACGATTTGAAGGGAAAGTCGCTTTTATTACAGGAGGCAGCAGGGGAATTGGGAAAGCAGTGCTTGAGCAATTTGCTGAAGAAGGAGCAATTGTAGCTGTCATTGATGTGAATGAAGAGGCGTTAATGTCCACTGCGAATGAGTTTAAAGAAAAAGGCTATACGATTTATGCGAAGGTTGCGAATGTCGTAGATTCAGAGCAAGTGAAAGCGGCTGTCAAAGAAGTATATGACTTATATGGTTCGGTTGATATTTTAGTGAATAATGCGGGTGTTATTCGCGACAATCTATTATTTAAAATGACTGATTCTGATTGGCAAACCGTTATGGATGTTCATTTAAAAGGCGCATTTAATGCGACTCAAGCTGTTCAAGAGTATATGGTTCAAAATAAATATGGCCGAATTATTAATATCTCTTCTACTTCTGCACTTGGTAACCGTGGACAAGCAAACTATGCAACGGCAAAAGCGGGTTTACAAGGATTTACGAAAACGTTAGCAATAGAATTAGGTAAATTCGGGATTACAGCTAATGCTGTTGCACCTGGTTTCATTGAGTCAGATATGACAAAAGAAACCGCAAGCCGGATTGGTATTTCCTTTGATGAACTCGTTTCAGCAAGTGTGGCTAATATTCCGGTTGGTCGAAGTGGCCGACCAGCTGATATTGCTAACGCTGTCGCTTTCTTTGCAGATGAAAAATCCTCTTTTGTGAATGGCCAAGTGATTTATGTAGCTGGGGGACCAAAAACATAAGGGAGGGATATAGATGTTTCAATCATTTATTGGTGCATGCTCGGATAAAGTGAAAAATCGAGTTGAAAGAGGAGCGGTAAAGAAGTTTGCTGCTGCGATTGGAGATCTTCATCCTATTTATATAGATGAGGAAACAGGAAGAAAATCTCGGTACAAACAAAATATTGCCCCGCCCACTTTTTCACGAGTGTTCGACTATGGAACGATTGATGGATTAAACCTTCCAGCAAAAGGATTAATTCATGGTGAACAAACATATACGTTCAAACGCCCGTTATTAGTAGAGGAAGAAGTATATTGCTATACAGAGATTATGGATTATTACGAGAAATCTGGGAAAAACGGAAAAATGGGCTTTTTAGTGTTACACAATACCGGTGAAGACCGTAATGGTGAATTTCTATTTAAAGCTAAGCAAGTGGTTATTATTACAGAAACGGTTCGAAAGGAGATTTCTGTATGACGTTACTTCAACAATTAGAAGTCGGGGAAACGTTAGCCGATATCCAATTAGAGCCTGTATCACGGTTAGATTTAATTAAATATGCAGGAGCTTCTGGAGATTACAATCCGATTCATACGATTGATGAAGAAGCGAAAGCGACGGGGTTACCAGGGGTCATTGCTCACGGTATGTGGACCATGGGCAATTTATCCAAGTTATTCACCTCATATTATGAGGAAGGATTTATTGAAACCTTCTCGATTCGATTTAAAGGTATGGTATTTCTACATGATGTGATTCGCTTACAGGCTACGTTAGCTGAAAAATCACCACAAGCATTGCGGTTCCAAGTTAGAGCTGTCAATCAACATGGAGAAGATGTGATAGCAGGAGAAGTGATGTATGCTCTGTATGAATTGTAAACGGATACAAAAGTGATGGTTCTCTAACAAAGAGCCATCACAGTTACATAATAGATTATAGACAGATAGATAAGCATAAGACTAGTCAATTGAAATAAAACATGAACTAACATACTGACTAGTTAGTATTAATTAAAAATCATAAAAGGGTGTGTTTATGATGAATTTCACATATTCAGATAAGGTGAAGCAATACGAACAAAAACTATTGCGTTTTATGGACGATTATGTGTATCCCAATGAACGATTATATAAGGAACAATTAGATCCGCATAATCGTTTTGCTAAAACGCCCCCGATTATGGAAGAGCTAAAACAAAAAGCGAAAGATCAAGGCTTATGGAATTTATTTTTACCTGACAGTGAATATGGGGCAGGATTAACGAATTTGGAATATGCCCCTCTTTGTGAAATAATGGGTCGCTCTAGCATTGGGTCTGAAGTGTTCAACTGTGCGGCCCCTGATACAGGAAATATGGAAGTGCTCGTCCGCTATGGGACAGAAGAACAGAAGCAACAATGGCTCCATCCCTTACTAAATGGTGAAATTCGTTCTTGTTTTTCGATGACAGAGCCTGATGTCGCTTCTTCAGATGCGACGAATATTCGCACGAGTATTGTTCGTGAGGGTGATGAATATGTCATTAACGGAACAAAATGGTGGTCATCGGGTGCAGGAGATTCGCGCTGCAAAATTGCGATTGTTATGGGTAAAAGTGATACGAAAGCGAATAAATATGAGCAGCAGTCAATGATTCTTGTACCTTTAGATACAGAAGGAGTAACGATTAAACGAATGTTACCTGTTTTCGGTTATGATCATGCTCCACATGGTCATGCAGAAATTGAGTATAAAAATGTAAGGGTGCCTGCCTCCAATATGATTTGGGATGAGGGGAAAGGATTTGCCATTGCTCAAGGTCGATTAGGACCTGGCCGGATTCATCATTGTATGCGAACAATTGGTGCCGCCGAAAGAGCGTTAGAAGAACTATGTAAACGAGTAGAAAATCGACAGGCTTTCGGTAAGAAACTAGCTGAGCAAGGTGTTATTCAAGAGTGGATTGCCGAATCCAGGATTGAAATTGAACAAGCGAGACTTCTTACATTGAAAGCGGCTTATATGATGGATACAGTTGGAAATAAAGAGGCCAAAGCAGAAATTGCAATGATTAAAGTCGTCGCTCCCAATATGGCTTTAAAGGTAATTGATCGTGCAATTCAAGCACTAGGTGGTGCTGGTGTAAGTGATGATTTCACTTTAGCAGCAAGCTACGCCAATATTCGAACATTACGATTAGCAGATGGTCCAGATGAAGTTCATCGTAGAGCAATAGCCAAATATGAACTGCAAAAATACCGTTAAATAAAGGAGGAACGAAAGATGCATGTAAAAGAATTGTTTGATTTAACAGGACAAGTAGCAGTCGTAACTGGTGGTGGTCGCGGACTCGGAAAGCAAATAGCAGAAGGTTTTGCTGAGGCAGGAGCAAATGTTGTTGTTTGTTCGCGAAAAGAAGCGGCCTGTATGGAAGTAAGTGAACACTTGAAAAAAATGGGGGTAGAATCACTGGCGTTGAAATGTGATATTACGAATCCTGAAGACATTGAAAATCTTGTTGCAAAAACGCTTGAGAAGTTTGGACGAATTGACATTTTAGTCAATAATAGCGGAGCAACATGGGGAGCTCCCGTGGAAGAAATGCCGCTTTCTGCTTGGCAAAAAGTAATGAATACAAATGTTACTGGAACATTCTTAATGTCACAAGCTGTTGGAAAAGTGATGTTAGAGCAACAATATGGAAAGATTATTAATATCGCTTCTGTAGCCGGATTAAAAGGAAGCAATCCAAAGTTGATGGATACGATTGGCTATAATTCTAGTAAAGGTGCCGTCATTACATTTACGAAAGATTTAGCAGTGAAATGGGGACCGCGCGGGATTTATGTAAATGCTATTGCCCCAGGATTTTTTCCAACGCAAATGTCTAAAGTAACGATGGAAAAGGGCTCCGAACAATTTTTAGAAGGAACACCACTTCGAAAATTTGGTACAGAAAATGATTTAAAAGGAGCCGCTGTATTTCTAGCTTCTAAAGCTTCTGATTTTATTACTGGTGAAATTCTTGTCGTAGATGGCGGTACAAATGCTACCTAAAAGGAGGAGGGAAAAAATGAAGAGAGATGCGGTTATTGTATCAGCTGTCCGTACAGCTATTGGTCGTCAAGGAGGTGCGCTTGCAACGGTTCCAGCCCATGTTTTTGGGGCAGAGGTACTGAAAGAAGCAATTAAACGAGCGAATATTACTCCAGATATGATTGATGATGTCATTTTGGGAAATGTATTGAGCGGTGGAGGGAATATTGCACGACTAACGGCTTTGCAAGCTGGGCTTTCGCTTGAACTACCAGGTATTACAGTTGATCGCCAGTGTGGTTCCGGTCTTAATGCCATCAATTTGGCAGCGCAAGCGATTCGCGCAGGAGATGGAGATATTTATATCGCTGGTGGTACAGAAAGCATGAGCCAAGCTCCATACTTGATGAATCGACCAACAAAGGCCTATAGTGCTGCTCCGCCTGCTTTTCGTAAATCACAGCTTTCACCGAAAGAGATAGGAGATCCGCCTATGGGCATTACAGCTGAAAATCTTGTGAAGAAATACGAGATTACGAGAGAAGAACAAGACGCTTTTTCTCTTCGTAGTCAGCAACGAATGGCAGCGGCTATGCAGGAAGGACGCTTTGATGAGCAAATTGTGGCCATTGGGATTCCGAATAGGAAGGGAGAGCTGACTATTTTTAATCGTGATGAACATCCAAGACCGCAAACGACACTAGACGCTTTAGCAAAACTTTCTCCCGCTTTTCTTGAAGGTGGTTCGGTCACAGCCGGAAGTAGTTCGGGTTTAAATGATGCGGCTTCAGCGCTTGTTATCATGTCTCGAGAAAAAGCTGAACATTTAGGTCTTAACCCGCTTGCAACGATTCGTGAATATGCTGTAGCAGGCGTGGATCCGAATATTATGGGAATTGGTCCTGTTCCGGCTACACAAAAGGTACTTGAAAAATCAAAATTAGTACTGGATGATATCGATTTAATCGAAATTAATGAGGCGTTTGCAGCGCAAGTTATTGCCTGTGATCGAGAGCTTCAGATGAACCCGGAGAAAGTCAATGTCAATGGAGGAGCGATTGCTCATGGTCATCCACTAGGAGCAACAGGAGCTATTCTAGCAACTAAGGCTATCTATGAATTAAGGAGAAGCCAAGGGAAGTATGCATTAATTACAGCATGTATTGGCGGCGGTCAGGGGATTGCGACGATTATTGAAAGAGAATAGCGTGAATTCGTACGTTATTTAGTAGAAAGTAGAGCCTTATATTTGTATGTTATAATGGTAAAAAATTCTGCTAAATGAGAGGACAAATACGTATGAAAGATAAAATACTTCAAACAAGCCTCACTCTTTTTGACCAAAAAGGATATCGAGAAACTTCTATTCAAGATATCGTTGATTCACTTGGTGTAACGAAGGGAACATTCTATTATTATTATTCTAGCAAAGAAGAATTATTAAAAGCTATTTGCTTAGCTTATATTGAAAATCTTGTGCAGCATCAAGAAGAAATCATTCATCATCCAATGAAAACAAATACAGAGAAATTACATGATATTATCTATATGCTTCTCGACCGAATTGAAAGAGAACGAAATGAAGCGCGTATCTTTTTTCGAGAAATAAGAAATATCAAGGAGGAGCATATAGAAGAAATTAAACAAATGCGCGATCGCTTCCGTCTGAATTATCAAAAAATTTTGGAAGATGGCATGAAGAATGGGGAATTTAAAGAAAATGTACATCTGAATTTAATCACTCTAGGTATGCTGGGAATTACGAATTGGGGTTACTATTGGTATAATCCTGAAGGTGAAGTATCTGTTGAAGAATTAGCGAAACTTTATTTAGATGTCATCTTAAACGGCATTAAACGGTAAATAGAGATTTCCTTAGTAAGGAGGTGAGGTTTTTATGAATTCACATATTATCGATATTCATATTCGCATGTCCGAGACGAATGCTTCTGGACATGTAAGTAATACGAGTTATTACATTTATCTAGATGATGCAAGGTCACAGTTCTTTGATGCAGTAGGCTTTGGTAGCGGTGAACAGCAGATGAGTTTTGTTTTAGCCTCTTGTTATTGTGATTTTTTACAAGAGGTATTCTTTGGCCAAATATTACAGGTTGAGACAACTGTCAGTAAAATTGGGACGAAAAGCTATACACTGCAGCATCAAATTATTGATCGAGCGACCCGAGGCCTCGTTGCGAAGGCACAATCAGTTGTCGTCTGTTTTAATCATCAAAATAAACAATCTGTAGCCGTACCCGATGCGTTATATGAGGGACTTAAACAATATGAATCCAATAATCAGTTTATTAATCCGAGCACGTAACGATATGGAATACACTATATAGGGGTTCTTTCTTTAGATTTGCTGCATCATTTCATGAAAAGGGAGCGATGAAGATGCTTACTAATCATTACAAATTTTGGCCAAGAATTCCGACCTCATTAACCTTGCCACAAACTTCTCTGTACGATAACCTCTCTGTTACTACTAAAAGATATCCAGATAAAACGGCGTTAATTTTTTATGGAACTACCATAACCTATAAAACATTGCATGATGAAGTAATTGCTTTAGCGGGTTTTTTGCAACAAGCATTTGAAGTGCAAAAGGGTGAGAAAGTATTGCTATTTATGCAAAATTCTCCTCAGTTTATTGCTGCGTACTATGCTATTAATCGTGCAGATGCCGTTGTTGTTCCGATTAACCCTATGTTAACGGCTTCAGAGCTTGAATTTTATATAAAAGATTGTGAGATTCAAACGGCCATCATCGGTCAAGAACTCTATGATCAAGTAGCTCCTTTATTACAATCTACAACATTAAACAATCTTGTTATTGCAGCTTATTCAGATTATCTCACGGCTAACGAAGTGATTCGTTTGCCAAAAGAAGTAGCAGAGCCGCGAAAAAGCTTTGAGGGAAATCAGCATGTTTACTGGCAGGATGCCATTGCAGCTAATTATGTACCAACTGCTCATACAGTAGATGCGAATAGTTTAGCGGTAATCCCTTATACGTCTGGCACCACAGGTTTGCCAAAAGGGTGTATGCATCCGAATAAAACGGTTCAAGCCAATATTCTCGGTTCATTTCATTTTTCCAGACCAACACCCAATACAGTTCATTTAATGACGCTTCCTCTCTTTCACGTAACAGGAATGGTTCAAAGTATGCATACGCCTATTTATACGGGAAGTACGATTGTCATTATGACGAGATGGGATCGTGAGCATGCGCTTGAATTCATTCGATTGTATAAATGTACGCATTGGGTGACGATTAGTACGATGTTGGTCGATTTTTTATCGAATCCAAATTTGAGGGCTGAAGATGTAGTTTCTTTCCTCTCTATTTCAGGCGGTGGTGCAACTTTACCAGAAGCGATAGGTCAAAAATTGTTGGAGTTAACGGGTATTCGATTTGTAGAAGGGTATGGACTATCTGAAACGATTGCCCAGACACATGTTAATCCGCCAGATCGACCAAAGCTCCAATGTTTAGGTGTGCCAACTTTCGATGTGGATTCAAGAATTATCGATCCTGCGACGGGGAAAGAGCTTGGTGCAAATGAAGTAGGAGAAATCGTTACACATGGACCACAAATTATGACTGGCTATTATAACCGTGAAGAAGAAAATAAACACGCTTTTATTGAGCTGGATGGCAAGTCCTTTTTTAGAACAGGGGATATCGGTCGTTATGACGAGGAAGGGTACTTTTTCATTGTTGATCGTGTAAAACGAATGATTAATGCGTCCGGCTATAAAGTATGGCCGACCGAAATTGAATCGTTTCTTTATAAACATCCAGCTGTTAAACAAGCATGTGTTGTCGGTGTCCCGGATGCAAGAAGAGGAGAAACGGTGAAGGCTTTCGTCATTTTACAAGATGAATATGTTGGTAGAATTAGTGAGGGTGAAATTAAACAATGGGCAAAAGAGCATATGGCTGCGTATAAATATCCTCGAATTATTGAGTTCAAGCAAAGTTTTCCGACTACAAGCAGCGGCAAAATTCTTTGGAGAAAGCTTCAAGAAGATGAGTTGTCCAAATTAGAAAACGCCTAATGAGATGATGGGTGGAAAAGGAGGAGAACAAGTGGATATTCTTATACAACAGTTATTTAATGGGCTAACCATTGGAAGCGTTTACAGTTTGGTCGCATTAGGCTTAACGTTAGTATATGGTATTTTGCACATTCCTAATTTTGCACATGGGGCCTTATATATGATGGGCGGGTATATGACCTTTACGATGATGACGAAGTTCGGCTTTCATTATTGGCTAGCGATTCTTATTGCTGTTGTGGCTGTAGGTCTGCTTGGTGTGTTAATGGAGCGGTTTGTGTTTCATCCACTAAGAAACGCTCCTCCATTACATGATAAAATCGCTGCAATTGGAATTCTCTTGTTTCTTGAATCCTTTGCCCAATTAGTATGGGGTGGGGATTATTTAACGATGCCTACACCATATAACCAAGTGGTTTCGATTTTCGGCTTAACCTTTACAATGCAACGTTTGTTAATTATTGTCGCTGCAATCGTTATTATGATTGCTCTAAATTTGTTCTTAAAAAAGACGTTCACAGGAGCAACGATTATTGCAATGTCGCAAAATCGAGAAGGAGCGAATTTAGTTGGGATTAATACAACAAAAGTGGCGATGCTGACATTTCTTATCTCAGGTGGGCTGGCAGCACTTGCTTCCTCACTGGCCTCACCAATTAATCTTGTTTTTCCAGGTATGGGGCACTTAGTAATCCTAAAGGCTTTTGTCATTATCATTTTGGGTGGGATGGGCAGTATTCCTGGAGCCATTCTAGGTGGTTATATTTTAGGATTTAGCGAAAGCTTAGGTGCAACCTATATTTCGAATGATTATAAAGATATTATTGCCTTCATACTTCTCGTGCTGATTTTAACGATCAAACCAACGGGATTATTTGTTAAGGGGGGACATACATGACTTCAATCTTCAACAAAAGAAACAGTATCATTTTCTTTGTCCTTCTTTCTCTTATCTTTCCAGCTGTTGTGCCAAACGACTATTTTCTATATTTAATGACAACGGCTTTTATATGGGTTATTGCCGTATCTGGTTTAAATATACTTGCTGGCTATACAGGCTATTTATCGTTAGCACATGCTGGTTTCTTTGCTATTGGGGCTTATTCTCTAGGTCTGCTGACTGTTAAGGCTGAAATGAATTATTGGATCGCCTTTGTTTTAACATTAGGGATTACTTCGCTAATCGGATTATTGGTTGGCTTAATTGCTTTACGAACAAAGGAACACTTTTTCGCTATTTACACATTATGTGTCGGTTATATTATTTATTTGGTTATTGATAAGTGGGAAGGGCTAACAGGGGGAGTTCGTGGCTTAATTGGCATCCCTACACCAGCGAATATAGGACCGATTGCTTTTGATAGTGTACATTCCCAATATTATTTAGTGTTGTTTTTCATGCTTCTTTCTCTGTTGATTATTTATCGAATTGTTCATTCTTTAACGGGAAGAACATTTATTGCTATTCGAAATAGTGAGCAGTTAGCGACAACAATTGGGGTTTCAACGATGAAAAATAAATTGCTTGCGTTTGTATTGTCTACTTTTTTTGCAGGTATGTCTGGGGCCTTGTATGCCTCAGTGATTCGGTTTATTGGTCCGGAAATTGCTTATACGTCTGTAATGTTTGATTTGCTTATGTATCTTTTAGTAGGTGGGATTGGTACCATTGCCGGACCGGTTGCTGGAGCGATTGTCATTGTTTGGGTTTCACAACAGCTACAATTTTTACAAGAATATCGCATGCTTATATTCGGTCCTCTTTTAACGCTCATTATTATTTTTTATCCACGGGGCATTGTGGGGGCTTTCATCAGTCTAAAGACTAGAGCGCAAGCAAAAAAGAGGAAAGTTCCCATCGTTAATGAGTCATTGACACCAACGAAAAAACAAATAGAGGAGGGATGAGCCATGTATTTAGAAACAAAACAGTTAACGAAGAGATTTGGTGGGTTAGTAGCGGTGAATAATGTTGATTTTTCGATTGAAAAAGGGAAAATTAATGCGATTATTGGTCCGAATGGAGCGGGGAAATCAACTTTCTTTAACTTGATTAGTGGTTTTCATCCTCCGACATCTGGACAAGTAATATTTAAGGGGACTGATATTACGACACTGCCAGCTAATCAAATTGCTAAATTAGGGATATCACGAACGTTTCAAACAACGAATCTTTTCGAACAAGCAACCGTTTTAGATAACGTTATGGTTGGTCATCGTTTACGAACAGAGTCGAATTTGTTCGATGCCATTTTTAGAACAAAGCGCTTGAAGCGTGAGGAGAAGCAATGCAGGGAAAAAGCGATGGAAGTGCTTACCTTTGTTGGGTTACAAAATATTACACATAAAATGATTACTAATATCTCGCAAGAAGAGAAAAAAAGAGTGGCCTTTGCTTTAGCTCTCGCAACAGACCCGGAAATTATCTTTCTTGATGAACCGGCAGCGGGAGTGAATCCAGATGAAACAGAGGGACTAGCCGAGTTAATGCAGAAGATGGTCGATTATGGTTTAACTGTTTGTCTGATTGAACATAAAATGCAAATGGTGATGAAATTAGCTCAGAAGATTATGGTATTGAATTATGGTGAAAAAATTGCAGAAGGAACGCCAGATGAGATTAAAAATAATGAAGCGGTCATCAAAGCGTATCTAGGAGGGAGTGCGATTGCTTAGACTACAAGATGTTTCGATTAAATATGGCGAATTCACAGCGATTTCAAATGTGAATATCGAGGTGAAGTCCGGTGAGATTGTTGTTTTGCTAGGAGCGAATGGAGCTGGAAAAAGTACGTCATTTCGGGCGATAAGCGGCTTAAGTAAACCGCATCAAGGAGATATTCTTTTTCAAGGCTGTTCTATCCTGAAGCTTTCTGCTGATAAAATTGTACAAGCTGGTATCGTTCAATGCTCGGAAGGAAGGAATTTATTTTCTGCGATGAGTGTACAAGAAAACTTGCAAATGGGTGCCTATATTCATCGGAGAAAAAAACAACAAATTAAACAGTCGCTGGAACATGTATATGAATTATTTCCAATCCTTCATGAAAAGCGCCATGACGCAGCGGGATCATTAAGTGGGGGCCAGCAACAAATGCTCGCAATTGGACGTGCATTAATGTCTAAGCCAAAGCTAATGATGCTGGATGAACCTTCTGTTGGATTAGCGCCGCTTATTGTTGAGCAAATGTTTGCTGTTATTCAGCAAATCAATCAGGAAGGCATGACGATTTTACTTGCGGAACAAAATGCGAATGCGGCTTTAAAAATTGCTTCAAAAGGTTATGTATTTGAAAGTGGTTCGATTGTAACAGAGGGAACGCGAGAACAGCTGCTTGCGAATGATCGTATACGTAAAGCTTACATCGGTGCTTAATAAGGTGGAGTTTCTATCAGTAGGGAATGTTCATCTCTGTTAGTCCGCAATCAACTAATCGTTATGGAGGGAGAAGCTTATGAAACGATTTAAAGGTTTGTTTTTACTCAGTGTAATCGTTATGTTAGTATTTGTAACGGCGTGCAGTGACTCAACAACAGGTGGTTCATCTGGAAAAGACGGCAAAAAAGGGGTCGTCAATATTGGGTATAGTGGTCCGCTTAGTGGGGCTGCTGCTTTTTATGGAGAACGAACATTAAATGGTTTAAAAATGGCTGCTGAAGAAATTAACGATGAAGGCGGATTTGAAGTGAATGGGAAGACATATACGATTAATCTTGTGCCATTAGATGATAAATATCTCCCTAATGAAACGGCCTCCAATGCAAAACGATTAGTTCAAGAGCATAAGACACCGATTATTTTTACACCACATAGCGGCGGAGTATTAGCTCTGCAAGTATTTAATGAAGTCGATAACTTTATTATTGGTGCTTATACATCTGAACCAAGTGTAACAGAAGGGGGCAACAAATTAACTGTACAAATTCCCCCTAAATATGATGGATATGTAGAGCCGTTTACAAACTATGCGATGGAGCGATTTGGCAACAAAATCGCGGCATTGCCAACTAGTTCACAGTACGGAAAAGATTGGACAGAAACTTTATTACCTTATTGGAAGAAACAAGGTGGAGAGGTTGTCTATGAGTCTTCGATTAACTTTGCGAAAGATACAGATTTCTTTACAGTGATTACGAATGCGCTGAAGAAGAAACCAGATGTTCTTTTTATCGGTGGTGCGTCCGAGCCAACGGCCAAAGTAGCTAAACAAGCACGAGAACTTGGCTTTAAAGGTGGATTCATCGTCATGGATCAAGCAAAACTAAATGAAATGGAAAAAATAACAGGTTCCTATGAAGTACTAGAAGGTGCAGTAGGCGTATTACCTCTTATTTATTCGAAAGCACCAGGGGTTCCAAGTTTTAAAGAAAAATATAATGCTAAATACAAAGAAAATCCAGGATCAGAAGCAGGTATTCATTATATAGGTTTACATGCATTTGTTGAAGCAATGAAAGCAGCAGGAACTGTAGATGATCCGAAAAAAATATATGAACATGTCCAAGATGGATTGGATGCCATTCCAGAAGAAAGAAAAACATACCTTGTTCCGAAGATTACAGAAGCAGGTTCATTTGATTATGAATTACACTTTGGTGTCGTTGAAGATGGAGAAGTCAAGGAAATGGAAGCTGAATAAAGGATAAAAAAGCAAGAGATGTAAAAGTAATGAGGTTCCATTACTTTTACATCTCTTTTTTGATTTTTGATTACTGATACTGCTCCAGCATGGAGAAGAATTTTTTGACAAACTCATAAAATACTTTTTCGGTTGGTGCTAGTTCTCTATGTTTAGAAGTAATGATTCCAACGGTTCGTTTTACTCGCGGTGCATCGATTTTTATTTTTACTGTAGAGGGAGGAGTTGTATTATAGAGCGTTCCATCAGGTAAAAGGCTAACGCCAATGCCGGCTGAAACGAGCCCTTTTATCGCATCCATATCCTCTCCCTCCGCTGTAATATGCGGTATGAAGCCTGCTTGTTCACATGCATTAAAGGCAATCTGGTGAAGAACATAACCTTTTGGGAATAATACGAAGTCATCATTTCTTAAATCGCTAAGTGCTAGGCTTTCTCTTTCAGCTAAAGGATGGCTAGAAGGAACTAAAGCGGAAATACCCTCTGAGAATAAAATATGCGTTTCCAAATCGAGTTCGTTTGTTGGGACAGGGCCAAGAAGTGCTAAACCGATATCACCATTTTTAACAGCCTCAATTAAAAAGGCATAGGAACCTTGTCGTAGATGGTAAGAAACGTTTGGCTGATTCGATTTGAAAGCGGAAATAACCGTTGGCAGCAAGTGATTAGCAAGGCTTGTCGGATAGCCGATTTTAATGGTCCCGCTTTCTGGAGATAAGTATTCGTCAATTTTTTCTTTGGCATAATCAATTGCTTTAATCGCTGATTTCGCATGCGTTAAAAAAATCTTTCCGATTTCTGTTAATTTAATATTTCTTCCCACTCGTTCAAACAATGTTACACCGAGTTCTGCTTCGAGCTTCGTAATCTGAAGGCTGATGGCTGATTGAGCTACATGCAGATGTTCTGCAGCAGATGTGACATGCTCTCGTTCAGCAACTTCTATAAAATAACGTAATTGTCGTAGTTCCATATTATTTTCCTCACTTTTCCTTTATATCTATATAAGATATAAACAATCTCATTAAGGGATCATTTATATCAATATCGCATTCTAAAATGGATAAAGAGGGATAAAAACCCTTCACTTCAACTAATTAGAGTATGAAAACGATAGAATATATACATATTTTTGCTAATTCATTCACAAAATAGATGGTTTCTATCTAAATGATATATTGTTTATATCGTTTTGAAAACTTAAAATATTAATTAAGATCAGAAAATGAAACGGGGGAGATAAATCATGACTTATAATCAAATACCAAAAGCGCAAGGTCTCTACCGTCCTGAATTTGAACATGATGCATGTGGGATCGGCTTATACGCTCATTTAAAAGGACAAGCAACACATGAAATTGTGAAAAAAGGACTGAATATGCTTTGCCAATTAGATCATCGAGGTGGACAAGGAAGTGATCCACTTACAGGGGATGGAGCTGGATTAATGGTACAAATTCCAGACCATTATTTCCGACAAGTATGTCCAGAAATGAACCTGCCTGAAAAAGGACGTTACGGGGTTGGAATGCTATTTTTCTCGAACGATGAAGGTGAACAAAAAGAAATTGAAAATCAAGTGAATCAACTAATTGAACAAGAAGGACAAACAGTTCTTGGATGGAGAACGGTGCCTGTTGATCCTAAACACCTTGGAGAAGGCGGAAAAGCAACTTGTCCGACTATTCGTCAAATATTTATTGGTGCAAGCAAAGACATTGAAGAGGAATTAGCATTTGAACGTAAATTATATATCATTCGTAAACAAGCAGAACATTGGGCGGAAGAACGTGAACTACGTTTTTACTTTGCAAGTCTTTCCACTAGAACGATTGTTTATAAAGGACTACTAACACCAGAGCAAGTCGATGCGTTTTATCTAGATTTACAAGATGAGTCTTTTGTTTCAGCATTTGCTTTAGTACATTCTCGTTTTAGTACAAATACATTCCCAAGCTGGGAAAGAGCACATCCAAATCGCTACCTGATTCATAATGGAGAAATCAACACGCTTCGAGGCAATATTAACTGGATGAAAGCACGTGAGCAGCAGTTTGTGTCAGAAGTTTTTGGTGAGGATTTAGCGAAAGTACTTCCGATTTTAAATAAAGATGGAAGTGATTCTTCTATTCTAGATAACGCTTTAGAATTTTTTGTCTTAGCTGGTCGGAAACCTGCACATGCCGCTATGATGTTAATTCCAGAGCCATGGTCAGAAAATCCTCATATGCCAAAAGAAAAGAAAGCTTTTTATGAGTATCATAGCTGCCTGATGGAGCCTTGGGATGGTCCAACAGCGATTTCCTTTACAGATGGGAAACAAATTGGGGCGATTTTAGATCGAAATGGTCTACGTCCAGCTCGTTATTATGTAACAAAAGATGATTATATTATTTTCTCTTCAGAAGTCGGTGTAATCGACGTTGAGCCTGAGAATGTATTATATAAAGAGCGTTTAAGTCCAGGAAAAATGCTATTAATTGATTTAGAAGAAGGACGCATTATTTCGGATGAAGAGATTAAAAACGAAATGGCAGCGGCTTATCCTTATCAACAATGGTTAGATGAACAACTTGTACAACTGAACAATGAAGTGGGCGAAGAAGAGCCGATGGAAGATTTGGTTGTTCGTCAAAAAGCATTTGGCTACACATATGAAGATGTTCAAAAATATTTGCTTCCTTTTATAACAGAAGGAAAAGATCCGCTGGGATCAATGGGGAACGATACGCCACTTGCTGTTTTATCAGATCGTCCGCAATCTCTGTTTAATTACTTTAAACAGTCATTTGCTCAAGTAACGAATCCTCCAATTGATTCGATTCGTGAACAAATTGTGACGTCTACTATGACATTCTTAGGTGCAGAAGGGAATTTACTTCACCCGACTGAAGAAAACTGTCATCGAGTTCAACTTAAAACGCCTATTTTAACAAATGGTCAGTTAACACAATTAAAAGAGAATGCTTATCCAGAATTTAAAAGTATCATCATCGATACATTATTTTCGGAGGATTTAGAATTTTCTTTAAACAATATGTTCCAAAAAGCTAAACAAGCGATTGAAGAAGGAGTAAGTTTGTTAATCCTTTCTGATCGTAATACGAATAAACAAGAAGCAGCTATTCCAGCTTTACTTGCTGTGAGCGCACTGCATCAAGAGTTAATTCGTCAAGGAAATCGCAGTAAAGCGAGCATCATTATCGAAACAGGGGAAGCAAGAGAAGTTCATCATTTTGCGGCACTGATTGGTTATGGGGTCGATGCAATTGTTCCATACCTTGCTTATGCGACATATAAACAAGCTGCTTTAGATGGAAGCTTAACGGTTAGCTATGAAGAAGCAGTTGGAAAATATGTGTACGGCGTGACTGAAGGCGTTGTAAAAGTAATGTCTAAAATGGGGATTTCGACAGTACAAAGTTATCGTGGAGCTCAAATTTTTGAAGCAGTTGGAATTGGCTCTGATGTCATTGAGCGCTATTTCACTGGAACAGCTTCACAAATCGATGGAATTGGATTAGAAACGATTGCTGAAGAAGCACTGATTCGTCATAACGCAGCTTATGCTGATTCATACGATGATACGTTAGAAACTGGAAGTGACTTCCAATGGAGAAAGCATGGTGAGCATCATGCGTTTAATCCAGAAACGATTCATACGCTTCAATGGGCAAGCCGCAATAATGACTATGCATTATATAAAAAATATTCTCAAGCTGCGAATGAAGAAAGAATTGGATTCTTACGTAATCTATTCTCATTTGATTCAACGCGTCCGAAATTAGCGCTTGAAGAAGTGGAGTCTGTGGATTCAATTGTTCGCCGCTTTAAATCCGGTGCCATGTCATTTGGTTCACTAAGCCAAGAAGCACATGAAACATTAGCGATTGCGATGAATCGTTTAGGTGCAAGAAGCAACTGCGGTGAGGGCGGAGAAGATCCAAAACGTTACGCTTTAGATAAGAATGGAGACAATCGTCGAAGTGCAATTAAGCAAATTGCTTCAGGCCGTTTTGGTGTAAAAAGCCACTATTTAGTAAATGCGGATGAGCTGCAAATTAAAATGGCACAAGGTGCAAAACCAGGGGAAGGCGGACAGCTTCCAGGACAAAAAGTATATCCATGGGTAGCGGAAGTACGTGGATCGACACCAGGTGTTGGATTGATTTCTCCACCGCCGCATCACGATATTTATTCGATTGAAGATTTAGCACAATTAATTCATGATTTAAAAAATGCGAATCGTGATGCACGAATTAGCGTTAAGCTTGTATCAAAAGCAGGTGTAGGAACGATCGCAGCGGGTGTTGCAAAAGGTGCTGCAGATGTAATTGTTATTAGTGGATATGACGGTGGTACAGGAGCATCACCAAAAACAAGTATTAAGCATACAGGATTACCTTGGGAGCTTGGACTTGCAGAAGCTCATCAAACATTGATGTTAAATGGCTTACGTGACCGTGTTGTATTAGAAACGGACGGAAAGCTGATGACAGGTAAAGATGTTGTTATGGCTGCTATTCTTGGAGCAGAAGAATTTGGTTTTGCGACAGCGCCGCTTGTTGTTTTAGGCTGTGTAATGATGCGTGTATGTCATAAAGATACATGTCCTGTTGGGGTGGCAACACAAAATCCTGAGCTTCGTGCGAAATTCACAGGAAATGCAGATCATGTTGTTAACTATATGCGCTTCGTTGCAGAAGAAGTACGTGAGTTAATGGCGGAACTAGGATTTAGAACAGTAGAGGAAATGGTTGGACGTACAGATGTTTTACAAGTAAGTGAACGTGCTAAAGCACATTGGAAAGCGAAGCATCTAGACTTGTCTACTCTTTTATATCAACCGGAAGGGATTCGTACATTCCAAACGCCTCAAAATCATAAAATTGATGAATCATTAGATATGAAAGAAATTTTGCCAGCAGTACAGCCGGCTTTAGATAATCAAATCCCAGTTGATATTACGTTGCCGATTACGAATGTAAATCGTGTTGTAGGAACAATTGTTGGTAGTGAAATTTCTAAACGCTACGGGGAAGAAGGTTTACCTGAAGAAACAATTACCCTTCGTTTTACAGGTTCGGCTGGTCAAAGCTTTGGTGCTTTTATCCCGAATGGTATGTCACTTCATTTAACAGGTGATGTGAATGACTATCTTGGAAAAGGATTATCTGGTGGAAAGTTAATTGTTAAGGCACCAGCTGAATCTTCATTTGAAGCGTCTGACAATGTTATTGCTGGAAATGTTGCTTTAATTGGGGCAACAAGTGGTGAAGCTTATATTAATGGGCGTGCGGGTGAGCGTTTTGCTGTTCGAAACAGCGGTGTAAATGTTGTTGTTGAAGGAATTGGAGATCATGGTCTAGAGTATATGACTGGTGGACGTGTCGTGATTTTAGGAGAAGTAGGGAAAAACTTTGGAGCAGGTATGTCTGGTGGAATTGCTTACGTTCTAGCTGATGATCGTGAGGCATTTAAAGCTTTATGCAATCCAGAAATGATTGAATTTGAGTCACTTGAAACAGAGAATGATATTGGTGAAGTATGGGAAATGGTACTAAGTCATTATATTTACACAGGCAGTGCAAAAGCAGCTTATGTTCTTGAAAATTGGGAAGAGCTTGCAGAGAAGTTTGTCAAAATTATCCCGAAAGACTATAAGCGCATGATGAAAAGTATTGAAGAACAAAAGCAAGCAGGCTTAACGGATGAACAAGCGGTTATGAGTGCGTTTCAAGCGAATGCTGCACAAGAGAAAAAAGCACCTGTTAAAAAATTAGAAGCAGTTATGCAATAGGAAAGGAGAGAGGAACATGGGAAAAGCAACAGGATTTATGGAATATACTCGTCAAAAACCAGAAGAGCGAAATCCTCTCACACGGTTAAATGATTGGAAAGAATATTCAAATTGTTTTTCGGATGATATGTTAAGTCAGCAAGGAGCGCGGTGCATGGACTGCGCCACTCCTTTCTGCCATATGGGAACAGAAATCAATCGGGTGACAACAGGTTGTCCTATTCATAATTTAATTCCTGAATGGAACGACTTAGTGTATCGTGGAAGATGGAAGGAAGCGTTAGATCGTCTTCTAAAAACGAATAATTTTCCTGAATTTACAGGTCGTGTTTGTCCAGCTCCATGTGAAGGCTCTTGTACAGTTGGTATTTCAGATCCAGCGGTTACGATTAAAAGCATTGAGCGAACAATTATTGATAAAGGATTCGAAAATGGTTGGATTACCCCGCGTATTCCAACAAAACGAACAGGGAAAAAAATCGCGATTATCGGTTCAGGTCCTGCAGGGCTTGCAAGTGCTGATCAATTAAATCAAGCCGGACATACAGTAACAGTATATGAGCGTTCAGATCGCGCTGGCGGGCTATTAACATACGGTATTCCAAACATGAAGTTAGAAAAAGAAGTGGTTGAGCGTAGAGTTCGTTTATTGAATCAAGAAGGTATCGACTTTATTACAAACACAGAAGTTGGAAAAGATATCACAGCTAAAGAGCTTCAAGATCAGTATGATGCCGTAATTCTTTGTACTGGTGCTCAAAAGCAGCGTGATTTGGTAATAGAAGGTAGAGAAGCAAAAGGTGTTCATTTAGCAATGGATTATTTAACAACAACAACGAAGAGTTTACTAGACTCTAACTTTGCAGATGGCCAATTTATTGATACAAAAGGTCAAGATGTTATTGTAATTGGAGGAGGGGATACAGGAGCTGACTGTGTAGCTACTGCTCTCCGTCAAGAATGCCGCAGTGTAGTTCAATTTGGTAAACATCCTAAATTGCCAACAGCACGTACATCTGACAATATGTGGCCTGCATATCCAAATGTCTTTACGCTTGAATATGCATATGAAGAGGCAGAAGCGAAATTTGGAAATGATCCACGTGAATATTCCATTCAAACGAAGAAAATTGTTGCAGATGACAATGGAAACGTGAAAGAGCTTCATACGATTCAAATGGAAAAAGTAAAAGGCGAAAACGGCGGATATATTTTCAAGGAAATTCCGGGAACTGAAAAAGTATGGCCAGCACAATTTGTTTTTATTGCTATCGGTTTTGAAGGAACAGAACAACCACTTCTTACGCAGTTTGGTGTGGAAACGACAAATCAAAAAATTGCCGCAGCTTATGGTGAGTATAGAACAAACGTTGAAGGTGTTTTTGCTGCAGGTGATGCAAGACGAGGTCAAAGCTTAATCGTTTGGGCAATCAATGAAGGTCGTGAAGTAGCACGTGAAGTAGATCGTTATTTGATGGGAAGTTCAGTTTTACCTTAAATATAAAGTTATAACAAAAAAACTCAAAGCACCTTAATTTCAAATAGCGAAATTAAGGTGCTTTTTCTATTATGTATTGTCAGCGGTGAAACTGTAAAAAACGAAGCCACTAGCTCAAGAGGAGAGCGTGAGAAGCTTCGTTGGTAAGGAAACTTTATAGATTATTATTTTGATTTTGCTGCCCGATTTCTTTTTCAGCCAAAATTAAGTTTCCTGTTTCTACTGTACGATGCTCTTTAACAGAATCCCCAGGCTCTAAATTGTTCAAATTCGCACGAATCGTTAATTCTGCTTCATTTACAACAGGCTTTTTCTTTTTCTCCATATTTGCCACTCCATTCTTTCATCGATAACTTAAGCAAGACACGTTTACTTAAGTTAGTCTTTACGATTTCAAGAACTTCATACGATAAAAAATCAACGAGCATTCAAATGCTACAAAAGAGACATGCGTGGAGAAATGAACTGAACTAAAAATATGTGGCTAACATTTCTGGTTTGCGAGTGCTTTACATGTTGGACAAGTGATTTCTTGATCTTGTTTGAACCTAATTTTTCTAAGGTCGATTCTTGTGAACATGAAAAAACCATTATATTTTGCGCCGCATACACAATAGTTTTTGTCCTTCACAATGTGTCTTTCATTTGTTTCGTTAATTAATACAGTTGGATAAAACATAACTCTCTCCTTAGTTTGCTAAATTTAGGCAAATTTAAAAGGAGCCAAAAACTCTTAATCTTCAATTTAATCAAGAATATATCTTGGCAACCCGGCTGCCATGACAACTATCTGTTGCTTTAGGCCCGTGGCTTTGCGTCTTTTACTTTCGTAAAATTTGCCCTTATAGGTATAATAACATATAAAAATAACACTCGAACAAATAAATGTGACAAAAATACTAATTTTAATCATAGGAGAAGAGAAAATGGTTAAAACATCTAAGAGTGATACTATTCTAATTTATTATTTCTTTTTGCAGTAAATCGATTAATTTCTGTCACGATAAATAGGATTGAAAAAATAGCTAGAACAGGGAGGAATAGAGGTTGATTGCTATCGATTAGCTTAACGTCAAACGTAAGTTCCAGTAGAGTAATGATTCCTAAAAGAACAAAAAAGATATATGTTATACATTCAAAAAACTTGTACATATTCAACAGTCCTTTCGAAAGTATATACATATAAATAATTCGATGATTTTTATAATTATCCTTTATTCAATAGGGGAAGAGTAACATTATTGTACAGTTTAATGAGAGTGTGCAACTAAGTTCCTATGATTATTTGCATATCGACGAAAAACGACAAACTCCTTATAGTATAGATAGGAAGCAATCGTGTTGCGATGATTGTTTTCTTTTTACTCATTTAGACGATCAATTCCCTTCAAAAGAAATTGATCGTCTTTTTTTATTGCAGATTAAAGTTTTGATTAGTGAAAGGCAGAAACTATTTTAAAACATAATTAAACCCTGCCTGTTTTTCTATATAACGGGCAGGGTTTCTATTTGACTTCTATGTGGAGATCCGTAGTCATCACGTCCTTTTTAATTAGTAAGCTTTCTTATTGTATTCATTTAATTGTTCTGTTGTTAAATGTTTAACAAAGTGGTGAAAATTCACCGATTCCATTCCGTAGTTTTCACAAGCCATTTTATAATATTCATATGCTTCGCGATACATTTCCATTTTGTTCTCCTCCTTTGTTATATAACAATTAATGTTTATTTGTTAATAATATATAACAGATTTAAAATTCTGTCAATATTATATGTTTTCGTTTTTATTGAAAAAAATAAACGAAAGAGAAACGACAATTGCTGCCGTTTCTCTTTCGTTTACTGTACTGTTTTTGTAGCTGGTTTACTTTTGTTTCCCGCTTTATCCGTTGCTGTTGCGGTTACTGTTGTTCCGGATTTTTGCGGTGTGATTTTGATTGTATATTTCCCCGACTTATCCGCTTTCCGGCTTCCGATGACTTTCTGTTTTACTTTTAACTGAATTGTTGCATACGCTTCAGTTTTGCCTGTGACGGTTTTCGTTGTTTTTTTGATTGTACTGATCGTTGGCTTGGTAGGTGGTGTTTTATCCACTACTTTGACGGTCGTTGCAGAACTTGTTGCATTAAATTCATTCTTGAACGTTACAGTCAAGCTTGTACCAGCCTTTTGAACACCAATTTTGACTTTGAAGTTTCCGTTGGCATTAGCTTGTGTGCGCTCAAACTTTTTATTATTCCGTTTTATCTCTACGATGGCATTGGCTTCTGCTTTACCGGAAAGATATGTATCATTATCATCTATCGTATTAACAGAAGGTTTATCTAGCTTTTTTGTAATGTAAGCAGATGGAATATATCCAGCTAATTTTTGGTCTGCAGTCTGAACAGGATACCAGACAAATTGGTTTTGACTAGTTGCGGACAAATCATATTTGAAAGTACCGTTGATGATTAAGGTAGTATTTTCCTTTAGTTTTGTTTGTGAAGTCGCGAGAGTACTAGGTTTTAACCGAAAGTTAGCATTGTTCTTTGTTACGACAACTTTATCTCCCTTTTTAAAAAAGTAGGCAGAAGGATGGATTTCATCAGTGAGGCTGTATTCCACTTTTCTGAAAACAATATTTTTATTACTAGTAGGGTCATATTCAAAGTCATCCGTTTTAAAAGGGAATTTCCCTAATGTTGTATCTCCTAAGAAACCGTCTTCTTCGATGTGATGAAATACTTTTTCTTGATAGGCATTTTGGTTTTTTGCTCCAGTAAGCTGCACAAGCGGACTGTTTACAGGCTTAATTCCATTGTAAGCCATAACAGGGAAATACCAATTTTCAATAACTTGTTTGTCTGCTCCTTTTATTTTGGGAAGATCTGTACGCTTATACATACTATTAAGAATTTCAATGCCTGCTTCGATATTGTATGATAGGTCAGTTTGCAACTTTTGTTGATCATACTTTGCTTGATTCGTAATTTGCATAAGACCGATTCCGCCATCATTAGAAATTACAGGCTTGCCGTTTTCATCAAATTGTCGCCATCCACCTGATTCCTGTGTCGCAATGGCTTTTACAACTTCAGGCGGAATATTGGCTTCTAAAGCTGCGTTCGTCAGTAAGCAGTTCATATGTTGAAAAGAGGGGTTTTGATTTGGTTGGATTTCCCCGTACGCTTCACACTTAGACGCTAGCGTAGATTCCGCAGAAGCTTCTTCATAAAATAAGCCGAGCGTTAAACAAGTAAGTACTCCTGCTTTTAATAAATATCGTTTCATTATTCTCCGATTCTCCAATCTACTTAATCTTCATTACTCATAAACTATATTCTACCATAATAGGATATTATTTTATGTGAAATAGTATGTATAAGGATTAAAGTATAAAATTTGCAAAGAGATATAAAATCAGCATACTAATGATAATGGTCACATTTGTGAGCGTACCAATAAAACGTGTGGTGCTATATTTAAATTCAAGGGCAAATGGTAAAATGGATGCTCCAATAGGTAATAGAAGACCGATTAGAATAGTATATTTAAACATTTCATTGAATGGAAGCAGAAAATAGAGAATAAGCCCAAAAAGCAGACCTGTACCATACCGGAAAAGTAGAAATTTTATCATAGGTTTGATGTACAGCTTTTCAAACTTGAAATTTAAATAAAGTCCTAGCAATAAGAAAGACAAAGGCATATTCGCTTTAGATAGAATGAATAGTAGCAAAATCAATGACTGCAGACGGTAAATGCAGATGACAGTAGTTTAAAATACTAACGATGAAATAAGTCATTAGTGGAATCGATGTACCAAACTTTTTAAGGATGATCTTTGGCTTAAGCGTTAGCCCCTCTTTTGAATAATAACTTCCGATAATATAAACGATTCCGAATAGGATGAATGCATTTCCAGCATCGAACATCCCAAAATAGGCTAATCCTTCTGCTCCCCAAATGGTTTGAACAAGTGGAAAGGCAAAAATTCCAACATTATAGCCAGGAGCAAGCATCAATAAAGTCCCTTTTAGTTCCTTTTCCTCTTTTCTGAAGACAAGCCAGGCGAGACAAAGTGAGATTATTCCATAAATTAACACAATGACGGTTAGTAGCAGCAAGGAAGGCTCGATCCTCACCGTATCAAAAGTAACAATAATGAGAGCAGGGAGAGTGATGTTAAAAATAATCCTTCCCATCGCTTCTCCATCTTTCTCTTTTAAAAGATTTAATCGCTTGAAAACATAGCCAACTATGATTAATAGCAGTAAAAATAGAAATTCCTGATTCATACAGTATGACACCTCTAATTATAGAAAAATAGTATACAATTAAAAATACTACTATATTGAGAATAAACCAATCCATATTGTAACTATTTTCTAAAATTAAGGGTGAAAAGAAACTTCTAATAACCAATTAGACTGTATTAAATAGGCATTAAGACATTCCGTATCTGATACTATGGTACATCAAGAATTATTATAGTGATTGTTAGGCAAATTCCCCAGATTTAATGAATAATTGAGGCACAATGAGTAGTAATTTAGTTAAGAATGACTGTTTAGGGGAAATGGACGTGCAGAGATACAGACGAAGGAATACAACGGCTTTTACAGTATTAGCTTATTTCACTTTTTTTGCAGGGGTATTTTTATTCAGTATTGGCCTTTATAATGAAGACAGTTTGCAGTTAAATGAAAAAGGATATTATATTGCTGTGATGATATTAGTGGCAGTAGGTGCAATCTTGACACAAAAAGTAACGAGGGATAATGCTGAAGATAACGAGATAATGGCAGAACAGGAAAGAAGGCAAAATCAATCGATGAAGTTAGACGATTAGTGATATAAATGGAGGAATATAAAAGTAAAAATGAAATACCGCAGCCTCAGTGAGCTGTGGTATTTCATTTTATTGAAAATCATAGAACAGCGATGTCCTAGATAATAGACTGGTTGAAGCTTTGAGCTTGTTAACTTGCACCGATTTGATGCTTGATATCATGAAGGATATGCTCTAAAGAAGTAACAACTCCTTTATCATCTTTATACATAATATGTTTTGGCTCAAAATGAACAGGTGAATCTAAACCAGCGGCTGCTGAAATACGGAATAGTCCTTTTCTTAATGTAACAAGAAAATTAACTACACGATACTTCTTCTCATCAATAACAAGAGCTTTTTGCAAATCTGGATCAGTCGTTGCTACTCCAACAGGACAGGCATTGGATTGACATTTTAATGTTTGAATACAGCCAACAGCAATCATAAAACCGCGAGCAATGTTTACTAGGTCTGCTCCCATCGCTAAAGCAATAGCGATTCGATCAGGAGTAAATAGCTTACCAGAGGCGATAATTTTTACACGATCACGTACACCGTATTTTTCGAGAGTAGATACAACGATAGGGAGAGCAGATTTAATTGGCAGTCCTACACTATCAATTAGTTCTTGATAAGAAGCGCCTGTGCCGCCTTCACCACCATCAATTGTAATAAAGTCAGGTCCTTTACCGGTTTCCTTCATATACTTTGCTAGTTCTTCCACACTATCATTTCCGCCGACAACAATCTTTATGCCAACGGGCTTTCCTGTATGTTCCCGAATTTTTTCAACGAAATCCAGTAAGGAGGCTATATTTCCGAATTGAGGAAAGCGGTTTGGGCTATCAACTGATTTGTACGGCTCCACTTTACGAATCTCAGCGATTTCTGGTGTTACTTTTTCAGCATCGATATGCCCACCGCGTGTTTTAGCACCTTGGGCTAGTTTAAGTTCAAATGCTTTTACTTGTGGAATTTCACTTTTTCTTTTTAATTCATCCCAATCTATGTTCCCGTTTTTATCACGTATACCAAACATAGCGGGACCAATCTGCATGATGATATCCACTCCACCTTTTAAATGGTAGGGCGAGAGTCCGCCTTCCCCTGTATTCATCCATGTTCCTTTTGCTAGCCCTAAACCTTCTGATAAGGCAGTGATTGCATGATGTCCTAATGAACCGTAACTCATTGCGGACATACCAATGAGACCCTTTAAAATAAATGGATGTCTTGTATTTGGACCAATGACAATTGCTTCATCGTCGTGCAATAAATGAGCAGATGACTCCTCATCTTCCCATTTTTCTTCCCTTTGTGAAAGAAGCGGGTCTTTTAATAAAATATATCGTTTCGTTAAAACCCTTGTTTCTTTATCCATTTTTATTTCTTCTGCTAATTTTGGAAACATATCATTTCGAACAAAAAAACCTTCTTCGTCAAAATCACGCTTTGAACCAAACCCAATGACATCGCGATTATATTTGGCGCTTTTGACAATATGTTCGTAGTCATCTCGTGAAAATGGTCTGCCTTCAGTATCACTGTTAAACCAATATTGTCGCATTTCTGGGCCAATTTTCTCAAAAAAATAGCGGACCCGACCAAGTACAGGATAATTCCTTAAAATAGCGTGTCGTTTTTGGTTGCGGTCAAATAAGATTAGATAAATTAGAAAAATAACAAGCACTATAAAAATA
>NZ_JBALMU010000097.1:0-6649 GCF_036962285.1 Bacillus sp. JJ634 | reverse complement strand
GTCTTCCCTATCTTTCTTGTCACCACAGCAGTTAACATTCACATTAACATTCACACTTTGTTTACTATCTTGTGAATCACGACATTCTTTTTGCTGTTTTTGTTGAAAACAGGGCACCCATGAATTTTGCCAATTTGGAACAATATAACGTTTAATGTTAAATCACCCTTTTTTTTATTTTACACATATCGTATACGAGAATCGCATAAGAGGTGAAAAAAAGTGATTGTACATTAATCCCTAAATTTTCTCAGCATTGGGTAAAGCTACAGTAAGCCCGAAATCAAAAAATAAGCACACCTTCATGGTACGCATCACAAAATTAGTTTATAATTTATTTATCAATTCGAATTCTTTATGATTTAACAGATATTCTAAAAACATCATTTGTTCTTTTGAATGCTGAGACATGTTCCTTCTTTTATAAGTTATATAATTTCCTATTTGATGTTTGTAAATAATTTCGGCTAACCGTGGTAGATTTTGTTTACCTTTAATCCAGACACGATAAATAGGATTTCCTGTTTTAGTCACTTGATGTGTAATTTCTGAACGTAATTCCCAAGCTTGAAATACTAATAAAAGTTCTTCAGCAAAACATTGACTACCTGATGTAACATTCATGACATATCCTCTTTTGTTAAAGATTTATTGGGAAATATACCAAACTTCTCAAGATCCTTTTTTATTTCTTTAGAATTAATAAATAAAATTGGCGTTGATCTTGTCGGGCCTGTTGATGCTAATACATAGTCTGCTTCCATATATTTTGCAATTAAACGAAGAATTCTTTCATCCTTCTGAGCAAATGAGATATTCTGAATTGAATATGGTGTATTATCCTGTTTATTAATTATATTAATATATACAAATTCGGGTAATATGCTAAAAATAACGGGTTATGACCCGTATAACATTATATTCAAATAATTTATATCGAGTTTTTCTATAAACTAACTCCAAGAGGACTCATTCGAGTTTAATGTCATCCTAACATTCTTTGCAAAATATGTTTCATATTGTACAGAATAATCTTTTTCTCCCCCTCCCAGACCTATACATTGTATAATCGCTACATCTTTAAATGTCCCTGTCTTAATCGTTACCGTTCTTTTTGCATCAAAAATTTCACAAGAATAATCGCCGCTCTTTCAATATAACAATAGCCATACTTCCTTCTTGAAGTATGGCACCTATAAAGATTTCAAATAGAAATTAACTAGATTACAGTCTTTTAGCGACACTATTTAAGATAAGTAGATATTGACTTTACCTCCTGCAACTGACGCTTTTCCTTAATCAAAAGCACTCCAATCAGGCCAATCATAGAGAAGATAACTGGAGTGATGAAACCATAGTAGTATCCATCACTTATACTACCCGAAACAGCCTGAAAATGATCCAATACTTTTCCAAAAATACTTGGCAGCAATACGGCACTTAGAAATCCACCCGTATTCGCAAACCCAGAGACAATGCCAGATTCTATTATAGGAAAAGATTGACGAACGGCAGCAAAAGTTAAGGCATTTGCCCCATATGCAAGGCCAATAATAAAGAAAAGCATAGTTAACAAGAAAAATGGCGGGTTTCCATTAAATAAAAGAAAGATTGACCAAGTCGATAAAAGAATGATGTGAACAACAACATATGGCCATTTAATTGTTTCTAACTGACTAGAAATCCAACTAGCTAGAGGAGCACCAATAAGTGCCCCAATCAGACCAATCATAATAAGTTGACTCGCATCTGAACGTGTCATTCCATACACATTCATCCCATAGGGCACTCCCCACGAACTGATAAATCCAACATACGTTCCGACAATTCCAAAGTGACAAAAGAATAAAGCCCATGCTTGCCGATTCGAAAATATTCTTCGTAGTAACACCAATGTTTTTTCACGTTGTATTTCATTTTTTATAAATACTGATTGTTTTGGTTTTTTTAAAAGTACAAAATAAAGGAGAATGCCACATAAGCATAGGAGAAGTCCCGTTAAAAAAAATGCTGCCCTCCAACCAAGGAAGTCAATTAATAAGGAGAAAGGAACTGTCGCCAAAAGGAAACCAAGGCTTCCTGTCATTGCTGCTATACCAATTAATCGTGTAAATTCCTTTGCATTAAACCATTGGCTCAAAATTAACACCATATTGACCCAGATGGTCGCATCCCCCGTCCCGGTTAAAATTCTGGAAAAAAATAAGAAAAATTCATTCGTGCCAAGACTATAGAGGATTGTACCTAAACCTGTAAGAATTGCACCAATAATTAGAAAAAAATTGGGCCCATAACGGTCAGTTAAAATCCCCATCGGAATCTGCAAACCCGTATACACAAAAAATTGGATACTTGTCAGTAACCCAATTGTTGTTGCTGTTACATTAAAATCCAACATTACTTGGTCGATAATCAATCCCGGAGCAGTACGTTGGCTCGACATTAATAAATAAGTAAACAATACAGAAGCAAATACAACCCATCTAAATTGGTTATTTTGTTTGTCCAATGATATCTTACTCCTGTTAGGCTTTTACTCTATATATATGGCTTTTTGTAACGGTAGGAACCAGTTTTTTAATAAGTAATTTTTATGGCTTGAATTAGGATTGGAAACCCCTTTCGGTTACTCTATTTAGCTATTCCATTGAAAAGATCGTCAATCGCTTGAACAGCTAGCTCCAACGCTTTAATTCTTCGTTCTAAAAGCGTTCTTTGAGGACTACCTGCCTTTAACTTAGCATAACTGTTCTCAATTGATGGAAATAAACCAGTAAGAACATTGCGGGCTTCTGCTAAATCTTCCAGGGTGTAATGATGGGATCTTTGATTCCAAACGTTTTCCAGCATAGCTAAGCCGATATAACTAGCTTTGAGTCGTTTCTTTACTAAGGTAGTATTTGCGCCTTTCTGAGTCATCGTAGCCAAGGTTTTTTCAAGTTTTCTGATTGTCGATTGGAAGGATTTTATTGATTCCGATTTATCTACATTTGATACGTTTTCCATGTTAGTACCGTCCTCCATTCGTCTCTGTATTATTTTGCTTAAAGATGTAAATATTCTTCTTAATTTATATAAACTAATGTTCCTTAAAATAAAAGTAAGTTAATAACCCGCCCTAAAACGTTAAAAAAAGCACTACTCCGTACGAAAGTAGTGCCTCTCTTATATTTTTTATATCATTAAAATTTCACGAATATCCTCTTCGGTTAAAACGCCTGATGCTTTTTCTTCTGAATCGATAATGTCTGCAATAAGCTCTCTCTTTTTTTCTTGGAGCTCATTCATTTTTTCTTCTATTGTGCCATGGGCAACAAGCTTGATAACCTGTACAACATTTTTCTGACCCATTCGATGAGCACGGTCTGCCGCTTGCTCCTCGACGGCAGGATTCCACCAAAGATCATATAAGATGACTGTATCTGCACCTGTTAGGTTCAGTCCTGTACCTCCTGCTTTTAAAGAAATAAGAAACAAATCCCGCTCGCCATCATTAAATCGATTGCAGATTTCCACTCGTTCCTCTGAAGGGGTTTGTCCATCAATATAGAAATACGTTTGACCTCGCATTGTTATCTCTCTACCTATCAGCTTAAGCATTTTTGTGAATTGGGAAAATATTAACACCCTTCTTCCCGAAAGTCTTGATTCCTCTAGTATTTGTAGCAACTGCTCGTATTTTGCTGAGCTTCCCGTATAGCCCTCTACAAACAAGGCAGGGTGACAACAAATTTGTCGCAATCTTGTCAATCCCGCTAAAATTCTAATACGGTTTTTTCGAATAGTATCCTTGTCCAGGTGTTTCAATGTATCGTGTCGCAGCTTCGCCAAATATGCTGCATAGAGCTTCTTTTGTTCAGGCAGCAGCTCTGATACTTCAAGCGACTCAATTTTTTCAGGTAACTCGGCAAGTACCTCCTCTTTTATTCTACGAAATAAAAAAGGACGAACTCTTCGAGCAATTGTTTTCCTTGAAAGATGGCTATATTCCTTTAATCCTTGGAATAGCTGCGGAAAGACAATATGATAAATCGACCAAAGCTCTTCAAGTGAATTTTCTACCGGTGTTCCAGTGAGGCCAAAACGATTATTTGCCTGTATCATTTTAACAGCTCGAGCCGTTTGGGTTAATGGGTTTTTAAATGTCTGTGCCTCATCAAAGAAAACAGTATGAAACGTTTGGTTCTCATACCATTTTATATCCTGACGTAGTAACGGGTAGGACGTAATAATGACATCTATATTTTTGATATCCTTTTGTAGCTCTTTTCGATCCGCTTTATTCCCGTCCATGACGATTGCTTGAAGATTAGGAGCAAATTTCATCATTTCATGTAGCCAGTTATACATTAAGGATGACGGGCAAACAATGAGAACTGGGAGCCTCCTATTACGAATGCTTGAAAGCTCAGAAACAATAAAAGTAATACTTTGCAACGTTTTACCAAGCCCCATATCATCGGCTAGAACACCGCCAAATCCATAGCTAGCAAGTATTTTCATCCATTTATATCCGTGTTTTTGATAGTCCCTTAATATGTTATCTAAACTTTGTGGCACCTCAAAATTCAAGTTACCTGGGTTAAGTATATGATCAAGAAACTGACTAAACGATTCCTCTACCGTGAAGACTTGACTATCATCAATAAAATCAAGGTGTTTAAGACTTTGAATAATAGGCATATTTAGACTAGCTTCAAAGTCTTCATCCTGAACCGGAACTTCATTCAGAAAACGATGGATTTCTTTCATTTCCTTTGTCTCAAGAGATAGAAGTGATCCATTTGGAAGGCGGTAATATTTTCGCTTTTCTTCTAGTGCTGCTAAAATCTCCCGAATCTGTTTGTCAGCAATTCCGTCCATCTCAAATTTGAATTCCAGCCAATTGGTGCGTTCTTTTTTAACCTTCACTCTAATTTTTGGATGAGCATTCTTTCTCACGATGCGATTTCGAACAGCTGTTGTCGCATAAATTTGGACGAGCGGATGAAGCTTTGGAACAACATGATATAAAAATTCATATTCCAGTGCTTCATTTTGCATATAATAACCGCCCTCTGTTTTGGAAAACCCGCTCCCCTCCATAAGCTGAAGGATTTCCTCTTCCTTTTCCAGATCCCTTATAATCATTGGTCCTGTTGTGATGTCTCGGCTTTCCAATGGTTGAATAACAACATTTTCATATTGAAATTCTAGTCCTGCCAGCAGTCGATTTTTCAGACGATCCAAGTAAAGCTTGGCAACAAGCGGTGTTTTCATAATCCCCTGAGATAACGCTTTAGACAGTTGAACATCGCCAATTTTTTTCAGACCTGGTACGATCTTTTTTAGAAAAAAATCCATTTGTTCATGTGTAATCGGAATGTGATTCGTATCCGGAGATGCTAGCATTTGCTTTAGTTTGGATAATCGTTCACAGTCTTTTCCTTCTAACTGAAAGACTATTCCGTCACATAGCACAGAACTATAGGAATTCAAAACGACCATTCGGTCAAATCCTTTAATCGTCAATTGGTAATCGTCACCTTCGATTTCTTCAAATGTAAACTGTATAGGAGGTGGGCCATCCAGAATTCGCAGGCTCTCAAAAGAATGACCATTATACTCAATCGTTACCGACGGGGTTTTTGTAAGTAAAGGAACGAGCCCCATCCAAGTGGATGGCGGAATAAGTAATGTTTGATTACGAACTGTACAGTCAGAAAGATTCGGTAATGCTTCCAAAAAGGCCTTTTCATCATGGATGACCCGGATGAGTTGATGAATAACTGCATCTGAATCGTTTGAAAAGCAATGAAGGCTTGGATCATACCTAAATGTAGAGGATAATGTACTAGGTTCCCCATGTTTTACGTTCTGTAGAAAGCCTCGAATATTTTGTAGCTTCATATGACCAATCTCTACTTCCATTCCAAACAAGTACTGACCGTTCCCGATGGAGAGCGGTTTACAGGTAAACATGACATCAAGTACTTTTCTTTTTTCAAAATGCAGCTGATGTCCACTTGTTCGAGTTGGTCTGTCATTGAAGAGCGTTATGAAGTCTTCTGTCAGCTCTCCATGATTGGATTGCATGCCTTGTACATCGATAGGAAACGTTCCTTGACGTTGGTGTTCATAAATAGCTAATAAAACTGCCGCAATGTGTTGGCAACACTTTTGAAAATTTGGTAGCGAAGGACAGCTGCATTTTGTCTGAATGTTCCCTATCCCGTCTTTTTCGATTGTGACATGAAAGTCTTCCGTTCCATTAACAGTGGCTTCACAGAAATCAGAGCTATACTGGTTAAATGTTACTTTACTCGCTCGATAAAAAGAGTCTCCTCTTTTGAAGGAGACGGTACCGCACATTTCTTTTATAATCTTGTAATTTACTTTTATATCCATGTACTCCCGCTCCTTCCTTTCTATTTGTCGAAAGGTATCTATATTTTAGAAGTCTATACTATTTTTCTTCACTCGTCCCCATTTTATCATGTATTCTTTATTCAATCGAATCATTCGCCATTTAACTAACCTGTCCTGTTAGCCTACCATAAAGCTATGTCCCACCACAGAAAATACATTTTTGCATGGTATTTTACGTACAAACCTTCACAATCTCTTATAAACAATTTCTCAAAAGATGCTGTAAATAAAGATAATAGGG
>NZ_JBALMU010000096.1:3719-19266 GCF_036962285.1 Bacillus sp. JJ634 | reverse complement strand
GTTATCTTTTGTAGATAAGATGCATTTTTCTGTTGTAATTCTTCTTCTTTTTCTTGATACATGTTTCGTTCATTTTTACTCTCAGTTAATTCCTTCTGAAGTTGTATAAGATTTGTTCTTACAATTTCATTTGACGTAGCAACTTCCTCTTTTTCTTGCCTCACCTTCTCCAGCTCTGCAGCTTTAGCAGTAAGTTCCAGTTCCAATTGCTGTTTTTCTTTTCTAAGCGTTTGAACATTTTCATTTAATTGTTCTCGTTCTTTACTAAATTCAGCAAGTTGGCTCTCTTTAGAAAGCTCTTTCTCTGTCATCATGTAAATCTTTTCTTCTTTTTCAATTAACTGTTTTTGTAATTCCGTAACCTGTTCTTGCATTACTTCTTTTTCCATATAAAGCTGTTCCTTCTCTTCAGCATCTTTCGTTAAAACTGCTATTTTTACTTGAAGTTTCTTTACCAACTCTTGTTCGTTTATTATTAATCGATGCATCTTTTCATTTTCTTCTATACAGGATAAATCCTTTCTCCTCTGCTCCATTTCTGCTTCACTAATCTGTTTATCTCGTAAATGTCTTTCTGCATTCTCTCTATGAAATTCAGCTTCTTTTCTTAATTCTTCAGCTAATTTGACAAGCTTATCATTTTCGTGTGAAAGCCTTTCAATTTTTTCATCAAGCTCTGTTTGCCCCATACTCTTCTCAAGCTGTGAAATTTTACTTTGAGCAGCTATATTTTTTTGGAGTAACTCATTATAGTCTTTAATTAGTTTCTCTCTCTCTTGGTTATACATTACCCTATCCTTTAATACCTTCTGAAATTCAGTTTTGAACCTCTCATTTTCTTGTTTTAACACATTAATCCACTCTAGGTACTTTCGATCTTTCTTCTCCCTGTCTGTTCGAATAAATGAGAGTTCTGATTCAAGATGTATGACCTTCTGTTGCAACTGTACGTGAGTTAATTTTCCAAGACTACCCCTTTTCAGCATCATTTTCCTCCTCGTAGGCAAACGCCCAATTCATCTATTTTCAGTTTATGCTTGCAGTGATAAAACGTGTAATGGTCGGGCAGAAAAAAACATTCTCTTTCTTAAAACCATATATAAAACACTTTGCATAATCAGGCTTGTTCTTACGAAGTGATGAAGCACACCCTTTGCCTTCGAGAATATATTATCTATGGGTAATTCGTGAGAATCACATATTTCTGTTGCGCAGGTAAATGATAAGAAATTAAAAATTATTAAATAGCCTAAACACAGAAGCGGGATACTTGCATACTATGCAGTAGGCTCAACCCTATCAACACCATAAAATGAGAGGATGATTGATTCATGGAGTATAAGTCAATTAACGGCGGGCAGGAAACTTTATGTATAAAGGTAAATAAAGTTTATGACTGGGTAACTCGCCAAGCAGATGTACCGCTGCTGGCCTTTAATGCAGCAGATCTTGGTGACACACTTGTTTTTGATTGCCCTGGAGGTATTACTCCAACTCCTGGCAGTGATGACCCTTGTGCCATTTTAGGAGGTAACTATACAGTAGAATGTTTCCCTACGGATGAAGAAGGAAATCCTATTGATCCGTTAGCCCCTGGCGCTATTCTTTGTCAAGAAATTCCACAACCAGAAGGACGCGCAAGCGGGCAGTTCCAATTGCCAGATGGATCAACTGTTACACTTCAAAAAGTGAAAGTCTTGAAAAAAGGGTTTATCGTTGTTCGTGTAACAAACCCTCAAGGTGAGAGTTGTACATCGTTCCCTATTCCGTGGGCAATTTCCGAAAAGTTTTTCCTATGTGCACCTCCTGGTACTTTCCTTCAATGTGAAATAACAGACTTTGAGTGCGATGCGAACTTAATTTGCCGACCAACAGGTACACCAGGAACTTTCGTATTCCAACAACTTGATATCTCTATCAACTTGTGCCAAAACGTACAGATGGAAGCATTGGTAAAACTTGAAATCACAGCAGACTTCTGTCAACCACGTCCTGATATGCCGTTCGTATGTCCGCCATTAGCATTCCCACCTCAATGTCCAACTGTTTTCCCAGGACCAGGATTGACTCCATAATTGGGATTTTGAAAAAACTGCAATGCCAAGAGGAGTTCAACTCCTCTTTTTTTATTGGAAATTTCACAGATATTTAACGGAAACCTATCCATTTTATTTACTTTTGAAATATGCTTTGTCATCATGTAAAACAATTTTTTGCATAGAATGATAGTATTAACTTTTGTAATATCAGGAGGGGTTGGATTGTTTTTTAA
The DNA here is from genome assembly GCF_036962285.1 of Bacillus sp. JJ634. Lineage (NCBI taxonomy): Bacteria > Bacillati > Bacillota > Bacilli > Caryophanales > Bacillaceae > Bacillus > Bacillus sp. JJ634. The sequence goes on along the minus strand of NZ_JBALMU010000096.1, from coordinate 16,994 downwards.
AAAAAAAGAACAAGTTAAAACTGAGGGATTAGCATGGTTCAGTTATGCTGTTATGCTTCCGGATGAAGACGAAAAGGAAGTTACCGTCATTGGAAACATGATTACCCAAAATACAGGTAACGTAACATTAAATAATCCAATGATTTGTATTCGTATCAAACCTCCTCAAGACGTACACCTTGGTGGGAAAATCGGTTCAATAACACATACTTCCTTAATGATAGATGGAACGAATGCCGAATCATGGCATTATTTCCATGATAATTGGAAAGAAACAACCGTAGAAACTGGGGAACATTGGCTTAAACCAAATCAGTGTCAGCAATTAAAGCCTGGTGATAATGTAATATTTTCCAATGAGTTGCGGTTTTCAACAATAAAAGAAAAAAAATTTGTGATAGTTGAAGGATTTTTTTATTGCGACGAAATTAAAAATGGAATTGCTACATTAAATAACATTACGATTAACTTTTAGGTGATTACAATATGAGAATATTATTTATTTCTTCTAGTTATATGGGAATATATGATCATTTTGAAGCATGGATACTTCGTGAGTTAAGGAAAAAGCATGAAGTAAAATTTTTTCAGGTTAAAGATGGATTTTCAGCTTTACAGTCGCATACAAAATTGTTCAAGCCTGATTTAGCCTTGACACTAGTAGGCTTTAAGCTCCCAATCAAAATGGTTCAATGGTTAAAAAGTCAACTAACAAAGACAGTAGTTTGGTTTACAGAAGACCCTTATTTTATGGATCGAACAGATACGCTTTCAAGTTATTATGACTTTGTGTTCACCATTGATTCCGCAGCACTCGATTTTTATACAGCCAAGGGACATAAAAATGCTTATCAATTGCCGCTTGCTGCAGAACCGCAAGTTTTTAGACCGAAGGATATTGAATTAAAGTACAGAAGTGATATATGTTTTGTCGGGTATCCCTACCCTGAACGGATTAAGTATGTTCAGCTCCTTTTACAAAACACCAATTACAAGATTAAAGTTGTCGGAAACAAATGGAAATCCGTATTGTATCGATATCAAAAAAACCAGAATCTATTTATACATGAAGGATGGGTGAAGCCATCCATTGTAGCGAACTTTTACAACGGTGCAAAAATCGTTCTAAATACACACAGAGCGTTTAACCTAAAGGAAAACCAGAACCGAATTGGTATTGAAGGAAAAAGTATAAATAATAGAACCTTTGATGTAGCTGCATGTGGTTCATTTCAACTAATTGAATTCAAAGAAGATTTGCCAAACTATTTTCTTGAAGGTGAGGAGATCGTGTCTTTTAAAAGTTACCAGGAACTTGTTAACAAATTAGATTATTATATGAAATTTGGAGAAGAACGCCAAAAGATTGCAAACAACGCTAAAAATCGCGTTTTAAAAGAGCATACTTTCGAGCACCGGCTAGATAAAATGCTTGATATCATTAAAGATGCCTCCTTGTAAAAAATTGTAAAAGGAGAACTCTTATTTGGAAAACAGATACTTTATTAAAAGAAGGGGCTGTTATTTGTGAATGAAAAGAGTAGGCTTTTCCTCGTTTTATGTCTTCACCGTTCAGGATCTAGCGCGACTGCAGGGGTAATGAATCTTTTAGATATACATATGGGAGACAATCTCATCCCTGCAACCCTTCATAACTCAAAAGGCCATTATGAAAATATTGAATTTGTCCAAATAAATCAAGAAATACTTAGAAGTGTTAACAGTTCATGGAACAAACCGCCCAGCCGTGATAAAATGGCAGAAGCAAAATTTTCTGCTACAAAACTCCGCGCATTTCTTTCAAAAAATGTGAGACCTATTTGGGGTTTAAAGGATCCTCGTACATTGTTAACATTTGAAGTCTGGAAACCATATTTAGAGGAAGTGGCCGATATTCACTATGTTTTTGTACATCGCCCCTTCGAAGCATCTGTTCGTTCACTGGCACACCGGGATCGACAAAGAATTGGAATTTCCAATCAAATTTTGACACCCTATTTGAAAAATCTCTATCATTATCGCCATACGTATGGCCTAAATCCAGAAAAAATTATTGATGTTTATTACCAGGATATCCTTAACGATCCTGAGCCATTAATCAAGAAATTTAATGAAAAAAACGGTAATCCCTCCGATTATCGACTCAAAGAAGCAAAGGCATTTTTGGATAAAAAAATGAAAAAATTTTAAATAAATTAGAAATAATTAGATTTATAGCTTTTTATCTGTAAATAAATGCTTTCGCAACCGATCATTAAACTGGTTTACTCGGCACATAGACAAAGGATAAAATGAACAATTTTTTAAAAATCCTGTTTCATCGTTCATTTTATGATAATGAATTATCACGGGGTCACAATGTTTCATATGATATTTCTTAATTGAGGTTAAATGAAAATTCATGCTTAAAGGTAATCTCCTAAAAGGTATGGCTTGTGCAGCAAGGGCTATAGATAAGGAAGCCTGCTCGCAGAAAAAATAATGTTTTCCTAGAAGTGATTTTTTTTGCGATAAATCAATTGTGTATTGTTTCCATACTGGATAGATGTTACGTAATACTTTGATTGGGAATATCAACACGCCCGCATTACAATACCAGATTGTTTTCTCTCTTGATAAAGATGTCATATATGTTTGTTTTGGCATTGGGAGATGATAATGCGCAAAAAGTTTACTAAAGATATGATTTGGAATTGTGGCAGCCGCAGCAATCTCCGCTTGAAAATGTTCACCATCAATCAAAGGATACGGGTCCTGAACAATAACTGTATCACAGTCTAGAAGCATGATTGTGTCATAAGAATCAACTTCAGGCAATTCAAACAGCCGGAGTTTGTTTGATGGAGGATGTGTAACGCTAAAACGACTTACAATTCGAACGAATACGCCCCATTTTTCTAATTCTTTAACAAACTCAGGATCCGCTTCGTCTACCATACAAACAAAAATATTAGCTCCAGCCATTTTCCCACCAAACCAACGAATCGATTGAATAAGTCTAAGGGCTTGAGTTTGATACTTATGATTGTTTTCCGCCACACATCCTATCATCATACGCCCTGCTCCGGGTACTAAATGACGAAAATCTTCTTCACTGTAAAATTCTTTTTGTTCAAGATTATATTTACTTGCCCACTTTTGATGATGAGTTAAGAAACGATTTTTTTGTTCTTGACTGTAAAAAGAAAGGTCTTCTTTGCGAATTAAGACAAAAAACTCATCAGTTGACTCTGCCATAATCAAATTTAATTTAAGGAAGCTCTTTAACAAAGTCCCCACAGTTTGTTTATTACAGCGGATTTGCGCATAATTTGTTTCATCATCTCCAAGTTCATTAGGAGTTTCGTAAATTTTAGTCTTCATTACGATTAAACCGCCTGGACAGAGTGCCTTTTTTATGTTCTCCCACACCTGATCCATTTTAAAAACAGGTATCATTTCCATTAAATGATTCATCACAACTACTTTATATTGCTTTTTAACATGTAAATCTTCTAATTGGTAGCAGTTTAATATTTCATCCACTTCAACCTTTAGGGCAATTGAATCGATAAAGGTACACATGTCCAAAATATATTTCTCCCCTCTCTTTGTAAAAGGCTGTCTCTAAATAATGTATGTAGGTTGTCAACATTGCGAATAGACTAAGAGCTTAAATAGTTATATTTTTTAAAACTTGCAAATAAAAACACCGATTCGATTACTCGTCGGTGTTCCCTTCCTTATAAAAGCAAAGCATTTTTTGTTTTCGCGGATGTTTCCAATCACCGATATATTCTAGATGCAACGAAGAACCTTCTACTAAATATTCGAATAAAGAAATATGATAATGGTAAGGGTCTTTGTCCAGATAGGTAAATAAGCCGTCTGCATCAGATTGGCTAACTGAGGCATCGTTAAATTTATTTTCCGTTTCAAAAAACGTAGCAAACAATTTCCCGCCGGGATTTAATACCTTTTCTATATTAATCAAGCACCTTTGAATCACATTGACTGGAAGGTGAGTAAACACCGATTGAGCTATGGCATAATCGAACTTTTTCTTAAAAAGTTCGAACTGAAAGCTGTCATTAACCAATAGCATTGGTCTCTTTTCAATTAAATTTGCCTTTTTTATCTCTACCTGACCTGCTTTGATTAGAGAAGCATTTATATCTAGTCCGCAATACTTTCCTTCATTTAAATACTTAATAAAATTTACTCCCCCACGCAAGCTTCCGCATCCTACATCCAATAGTTCATGATTCGGCTGTAATCCCTGATCTTTCAAAAACTTAAATTGAAGATCGCCCATTTCTTTCCACATACCACCTATTTTACTGCGATGACCCCCATTCTTAATATCCTTTTCCGTAAGCTTCAAATCATAGTATTGGTTCCACATTTCATGATCCCTCCCTAAACGATACTGTTAATATATTATAGGAATGTAGAAATGTTTCTTAACGGCTTCTTGTTTCCCAATTTAAGTGTGTTTGTACAAAAAAACAACGTTCCCAAAAAGAACGCTGTAAGTTTATTTACACTCTATTTTTGAACGAGGGGGTTCTGGATGTTCATCGAAACATAATCAATATTTGATTCGGGGCCGTACGCTGCAAGACACGGTACCCGACATCAGAGGGCACGGCAATTCCTTGATCATTTGGCTTGCAGTAAGCGTTACTTTTGCAAAGACCGTTATCTCGTACTAACAACTTTCCTAATAGCCCTACCGCAACCCATTCGGGCCTGAGGCTACGAGGAAGATAAACGAGGGAAGCATCCCAAGCTGGGTTCAGTACCGGTCTTCGTTCTGTCCGTTGCGGAACAATCATATTTCCGCTCTCATCAAATACTGCAGGAAGTGTGATTTCTTCATACAAAATTTCTCCCCATTCAGTAGTCAAGTACTTGTGCTTCCATCGTAACTCTCCGCTATCGCCCAAGAAAGCTGGCTTTGCGCTAGTAATTCCCAGGATATAATCATCTTGACTATTTGCTATGCGTACTTTATTCTCTTCTAACGAGACGAAATAGCCGAAATCAATCGGATGTCCATCCTTTGTTTCAAACATTTCTGCAAAATCTCCTGCCGGGGTAGTAACGGTTCCGTCAATTTTAACATTACCGTCGCTTAATATTTTTGCAGCTAAACTCGGTGTAGAGGCATCCGTACCATTAGCTAGATACCACGAATACGGTAGCTCATTTGCTGCACCGAATTTCCCCATGACATGGACCCCTTCCAAAAAGTTCGCTTCCGTCGATTGTCCCTCTGTGTGGGAGAAAGATCCGGAAGCAATCGTATTTACTCCCTCTGCATGAGAAGTAAAACCGCTCGCAATGTTAAGAGCTCCTTCGGCATGAGAATTTTGGCCGGGTGACCGCGTCTGATTTCCTTCGGCATGGGAAAGATCTCCGTTAGCGACGGTACGCTGCCCCTCCGCATGAGCAAAAATGCCGCCCGCCACTGTCAAGTTACCTTCTGCGTGAGACGCTCTTCCGCTTGCTACCGTCTGGTCTCCTTCCGCATGGGAAGATTCTCCTGAAGCCATCGTACCCTGACCTTCCGCATGAGAAACAAGCCCACTTGCGAGGGTATTTTCTCCTTCCGCATGAGACGCAATACCAGAGGCGATCGTTAGACTTCCCTCCGCATGAGCATATAAGTTCAATGCTTGTGTGTTTATGCCTTCTGCATGGGAAGCTTCCCCTCTAGCATTGGTACTTCCCCCTTCCGCATGGGATGCATTTCCACCGGCTGTCGTATTAAACCCTTCCGCATGGGACGCATTCCCACTAGCTGTCGTATTAGATCCTTCGGCTTCAGCGCAAGCTCCAATTGGATTTTGATTACATCCATTGGCCATATAAATATTCATCCTTTCCTTTTTATAGATTAGGAAGTTTCAAAGTTCTTATTTTTTCATGACTATATATAGATAGATGTCCGATACCAATTTACCCATTGTCTCATAACATATTTTGTAACGGATAAAAGAGGTGTTAAAATTTGAAAATTTTGTTGTCCACTTTTTGGAAACACCCTGTGACAGGGGGGTCAGCAATGTATATGGACCAATTGAAACGAGGACTAGAAAAGGAAGGGCATGAAGTTGAAATTCTCGCAAAGCATCCAAATTTGAACGGATATTATTTGGTGAACAGTGGAAAATTCATCAATTTGAATAAAATAGAAAAATTAGTAACCAACTGTATAAATCGTTCTTTTTCATATCTTGATCCGAGCTATAAAAGAAATGAAATGAACTATTATTACTTTGAACTGGCGGCAAGCTATCTAAATCTGGAATACTATGATTTAATTCATACCCAAGATATTTTCTCAACTAGATTATTATCACGTGTTAAACCAAAAAACACGCCACTTGTTGCATCTATACATGGATGTATCGCCACTGAATATCTAATTCAAAAACATAACTCTTCTAATACCCACTTATCCAAAATTAATCAAGATTTCGGATGGAAATATGCTCATTGGCAAGAGAATATAGGCGCGTCTTCCAGTGATAAAACGATTGTAGCAACACAGTGGTTAAAAGATTTATTAATAAACGATTTCAATGTAGAAGAAAAACAGTTAACAACCATTCCATATGCACAAGATATTGCTGATTTTAGAAAGAGAATGACTGAACCCCCCCCTATTCTGGCTCCTTCAGACAAAACTGTTATTGTATGTCCAGCTCGATTATCCTTTATTAAAGGGCATAAGTATCTATTAGAAGCATTAGCCAAACTAAAAAGCCAACATAATAATTGGGTTTGTTGGTTGGTCGGGGACGGAAATTTACGAAATGAATTAATAAACATGACAAGGAAGTTAAACTTAAGTAATCACGTAATCTTTCTAGGAACACAAAAAAATATTCCCTCTATTTTAAAACAAGCTGATATATGTGTTCTGTCTAGCTTACAAGAATCCTTTCCCTACGCAATCATGGAAGCTCAAATAGCTGGTATACCTGCAGCAGTCACAGATGTTGGTGGACTAACTGAAGCCGTGACTCATGGGCAAACCGGATTAATTTCTCCAAAAGAAAACAGCGAGTCCTTATACAGAAACATAAAGGAATTAATCGAAAACGAACATCTCCGAAATACAATGGCAGCAAACGCTCAAAAATGGGCAATGGAGAAATGGGGCTTAGAGACAATGACAGCTAAGACACTAGCTATTTATAAACAAGTTATTCAAACCCAAAATGGAGATGATGTTGTTGAGATCTAATTATAGAAGAGTTGCGCAAAATATGAAAATACTTCAATGGCGACGAAATCAACTACTTAAAAGACGCTTCCAACAAACAAGGACATACCCTTTCCCTAGAAGACCGATGCAACAAGCACAGACACAATCTTATACTGGAAGGCCAATACAGCGAACAAAGACATATCCTTATACTAGGAAAACAATCCAACATGTTCAGCCACGCCATCACACGAAACGACGAAATCAGAATGCAAGACCGAACTTTCACACTAGAAAACCCATTCAACAAACCAAGCCGTATCTTCATACTGGAAGACCAAATCAGCAAAACCAAACAAATCTTCACTTCGGAAGACCCATTCAAAGCACTAAGTCGATTCTTCACATTAGAAAGCCAATTCAACCAGCTAGACCCAAACACAACAAAAGAAAGTCAATTCAGCAAATCCAATCAAACATTCATACTAGAAAACCACNNCTGGAAGACCCATTCAGCGAAATCGACCAAATCTTAACACTAGGAAGCCACTTCAGAAAGCTAAATCTAACCAATACCCAAACCATTCAATTAAACAAAAAAATAAAACAAACCCACGAACGAGATTTTTTAAACCTCAAGAACTCTTACAATTTGCTCCAAAACAGGACAAAGAAATGTGGGAATTGATTATTAGCAGACTACCTTCAGACTATTCTATACCTGATCCAGAATTTATTAAATTATATCAATCTAGGTAACATGAAAACCTTAAAAAGTAACGAAAGCTTTCATTCTTTCGTTACTTTTTATTTTTATTTTTGCATATGAAAAGCAAGCACATCTTGTAAGGTCACAAGAAAAGGTTTGTACGGCTTCCAGCCCAATTTCTTCATTTCCGATAGATCTACCATTACATCAGTACTATCTGGAATGTTGATTTTTGAGTGCAACATGATATCGATGCCTGCTATCTTTTGAAAGCAACAAATTACATCTTCTACGGAATGAGTTACCCCTGTTGCAATATTATATTCTTTCCCAGAAATACCTTTTTCGAATAAAATTTGATAGGCTCTTACTGCGTCCCTTACATCAAGGAAATCACGACGTGCGGATAAATTATTCACTTCAATTCGTTTTTCCCTATCGCCTTTTATCATAGCAGCAACTTGACTTGCAATAATCGCACAAATTCCACCAGAAAAGCCAGGCCCTATTAAATTAGTAGGTTTGGCAAGGATGATATCCATATTAAATAAATGTACCCACGACCCAGCACAGAGTGTTTGAATCGTCTTACTTATACTGTAAGGATGTGGGGGTAAATTTGTTTTTTGGAGATTAATTTCTAAAGCTGAACCTACAATAACCACTTTACTAGCTCTCCCTGATTTACGAATCGCTTCTAACAAAAATAATGTAGACATTACATTAGACTCAAAAGTCTCTAATGGCTCTTTCCAAGATTGATCTACTGCGTTTTGTCCGGCAAGATGCAAAACATAATCAGGTTGAAGGCAACTCATAAGGTCCATTACATCATTTTTACTTGTCAGATCACATTCAATGACCGCAAATTTGGATTCAAAGTCAGATCCTTTTTTAGTTCTAACAATTGGTATGACTTGATATCCCGCATTCGAAAAGTGCTGACATGCATGTTGACCAGTAAACCCTCCTGCCCCAGTAATCATGATTTTTGTCGGTTTCACGATATAAAGCCACCATTAATTAACATATTTTTTATCTCTTCTTTTGACATCAATGACTCGTCCGATTGATAATGCTGAAGCGCCACTTTTGGAAATTCAGAATAATGTCGTTGTAAACTTTCAATCGGTAGTATCGGTACAATAACATAATACTGATCATCATAATTAACGGTATATTGGCTTTCATATTCAGAAAAAAGAATTTCATGTAGTTTTTCACCTGGTCGTATACCTGTTACTTCAATTTCAACATCTTTTTTCCCTGAATAATCGATAAGAACTTCAGCAAGATCAAGTATTTTACAAGTCGGCATTTTCATTACAAAAATTTCTCCGCCGATACTTTCAACTGCTGCTTTAAAAAGAAGCTGTACTGCATCTTCAATGGTTAAGAAAAAACGAGTCATGTTTTTGTCAGTAATACCGATTTTCGATTTTTCCTTAATTTGCTTTTGAAAAACCTGAACAACGCTCCCGCTTGAACCGAGTACATTTCCACCCCTTACACAGACAAATTTTGTTTTCGATCCCAACATATTGGCGTGTACTGCCAATCTTTCACCCATCGCTTTGCTAAACCCATAAAAATTTGAGGGATCAGCCACTTTATCGGTAGAAACATAAATCACTTTATTCACATTGTTTATCATAGCTGCTTCAATTACGTTTTGTGTTCCTAATACATTTGTCTTCAAAGCTTCATATGGTTGTTCTTCACAAACAGGAACATGCTTTAATGCCGCTAAATGGAAGAGATAATCAACACCCTTACAAGCGAACATTAATGAATCCTTTTCTTTTATATCACCGATAATGAAAGTTAATTTTTCATTATTAAATGTACTTTTCATTTCGACCTGATGTAATTCATTTCGTGAAAAAATTCTGATTTCCTTTGGGTTGAATTGAAGCAATTGTTTTACTAATTCATACCCCCACGAACCTGTCCCTCCGGTAACCAAAATCGTTTTGTTTTCAAACAACTGTCTCTCCACCTCCTTCAAACTTCTACTCTTAGACTATGTAAAACCATAGTACATGCTCTATGTGTTTCAACTAAATATACCTAAATGAAAAAAAATAGGTGTCCATTTCTTTTTATTTGGTAAATTTGTACAAGCTATTCGAACTACATTTTCATTTATTGTAATAAAGGAGGTGAAAGATATGGCTACCGTAAAATCTTTTAGCTTTCGCGAAGCAGCTGTAGGTAGTTTTTCTCTTCCACTTACGTTACCTGCAGGACAGGAGTTTTTTTTAACTTCCGTAATAGCGAGTAATATTGTACCGGGAGATCAATTAAAATTTGATGGTCTAGTTGGTTGGTCAGTAAATGCAACCTTACCGGGATTAGCCGAAATAATTGTCCGAATACGACGAGGCAGTGCTACTGGACCCGTTGTTTTTGAAACCAGAGACAGCATTTTTCTAAGCGTTAACTTAGGAAGTCTATTAGGAACAAGAACTACGACCGTGGATCATGCTGAAATTGCTCAAGTTGGTACCCCTGCCTCTGAAACTTACTTTTTAACGGTAAGATTTGAGAATCTTCTAAATGCCGGGACAACACGTATTGAAGGTCCTATTCATTTAAGCAGTGTCGTTTATGGTCCTTAAATCCTCACATATTTGACTTTGCTAAATAGTAATAATATTCGTCATTCTATTTTAGGCTTGGTAAAACTACCAAGCTTTTTTTACTTTTAGCTTTGATTCATACAATATGAGGGAATTGTTTATTTGCCCCATGCCAAATGAGTAATCTATACATATGATGCAGTACCTACAGTGTAAAGCGGGGCTCTAACATGAAAATCCTAATCACATCTAAAACATATCCAGGGATAATAGGGGTATCGACATACATCGAGCAACTGTTGCAAGGATTAAGGCTTCACGGCCATCATGTTGATTTTTTCCTCCATAATCCTTTCTTGGGAAATCCAGGTATTAATTACAGAAAAAGAACAAACAATCATTACCTTGCTAACTATCAAGCTGCTGCTTCCCATTTACCTTTTGATCAGTATGACATTGTACATTCACAAGGGATTATTCCAACTGTTGCCGTTTCACGAATTGTGCCTAAACATATTCCATTGGTGAATTCCCTGCACGGTGCCCTAACTTTTAACACGCTTATCAACGGAGGAGTAAGAAAAAATACTCCCTCTTGGCATCAAAGTTTAGACCTTGAATCTAGGGCCGTTTCATCAAGTGATATTTGCATCGTTGGTTCAAAATGGTTAAAACATGTATTGTTACAGGATTACAAAGTACCTGAAAATCAACAGTTCTCCATTGTTCCATATGGATTAAATATTGAAGAGTTTGTTAAGAAAATGCATATGCCTCCTTCCATTTTCAAACCGATAAATAAGTTTGTCATCGGCTGCACAGCTAGATTAGTTCCGTTAAAAGGACATAAATACCTACTAGACGCTCTAGCAAAATTAAAACACCATCGACAAGATTGGGTGTGCTGGCTAATTGGAGATGGTCCTCTGCGTCATCAACTAAAACAGCAGGCTAATAGATTAGGTCTCCAAGATTATATAAAATTCCTTGGTAATCAAAACAATATTCCTGCTTTATTAAACCAAATAGATTTATTTGTTTTCCCAAGTTTGCAGGATAATTTTCCTTATGGGGTTATGGAAGCACAAATAGCAGGTGTCCCTGTTATTGCGACGGATGCAGGAGGGATACCCGAAATGGTCCATAATGGCGCATCTGGACTAATCTCCCCGAAATATAATAGCAATTCGCTATTCCAAAATATGAATACTCTTATTGAAAATGCAAACCTTCGAGAAGTTTTAGCAAATAATGCAAAAAGCTGGGCTATGGAATACTGGTCGCAAGAAAAAATGATTACAAACACCATCGCAGTTTACCAACAAGCCTTACAAATGAAAAATGTATAAATAATAAACTAGCTCCCCGTTTATTAGTTCGATCTCTTTTCACGATCATCAAAGACATTATGCAGATTTTATTTATTAAGTAATTACGAGGAGTGAGGTATTTGAAAAATTTATTTATTGTCGGAGGTCAGCAAAAAGAAAAAATTTCGGATGAATGGCACCAATATGAAAAGGGTGTAATCGTAAAACTCGATACAACAAGCAACCATCTTGAGAAGTGTCTAGAATATGTTTCCCCCAAAGAAGCTTGCCCACCTAATGATTCTTCCATTGTCTTTAAAGCAGGAACCGTTCAAAACCGACAGTTATACGTATGCACCCAAACTGAAGTACTTATCTATTCTCTTCCGGATTTTAAGCTCTCTAGGTATTTATCATTGCCTTGTTTTAATGATGTTCATCATGTCCGTCCGACTAAAGATGGGAATTTGCTTGTGGTAAATACAGGGTTGGATATGGTGATGAAGATAACTAAGGATGGACATATTTTACAGGAATGGAATGTTCTTGGACAAAAACCATGGGAACGCTTTTCTCGTACGATTGATTATCGGAAAGTTCCTACTACTAAACCACATCAATCACATCCTAACTTTGTGTTTCAAATCAGCGAAGATATTTGGGTAACCCGTTGCTTACAGTATGACGCTATATGTTTAACAAGACCTAACCAACAAATTGATATAGGTGGCGCATTTGTCCATGACGGTGTTGTATTCGGAGACACGATTTATTTTACAAAAATGGATGGACATGTAGTAACGGTTGATATTCATAGCTTAAAAATAAAAAAAGTGTTTAATTTATTTACAATGACCAATACTAGTCAACATTTAGGCTGGTGCAGAGGGATTAAAGTGCTGAATAAGGATACGGTAATTGTTGGCTTTTCGAGATTAAGACCCTATAAAAAACTTGAAGAAAACGGACAATTTGTGTGGGAAGGCAGTTACGGTAGTTTACCGACAAGAATTGCTTGTTATAACTTAATTGAAGGAAAATTGTTATGGGAGCATAACCTTGAACAATTTGGTTTGAATGCTGTATTTTCTATTCATTGTGAAAATGAATAAAAGCATAAGGTGAACTTAACTAAGTTTCAATGATTTTTAAATAATGAGTTACCTGGTCAATAAATGTATACAAAGAATATATTACCTCCTTATGATGAAAAAATTAATGTACCACAAAGGAATGAGTGATTTAATGAAAATCCTATTAGCTACTAATTGGGCTTTACCCCAGCTAGGCGGTGTATGGCCTTTGATGTGCGAAATCAAAGAAAGATTAGAGTCTTATGGACATGAAGTGGATATTATGGGACACTGCCAAGATTCTTCGGGATATCATATAATTAATAAGAATTTGGTTATTAAAAAAGAGCAACTTATTCCTCTACTAAGTCCCCCTTTAAATCTTAAAAGTTCTCTACAAGAA
>NZ_JBALMU010000096.1:799-3707 GCF_036962285.1 Bacillus sp. JJ634 | reverse complement strand
GAACATGTAAATCGAGTAAGATTTGACTTCGAACTTGATCTATACTTTATGGAACTTGCTGTAGCTTATTTTGGCTTAGAGCAATATGACATTATCCATACTCATGATGTTATATCCTCTAGGTGTATGAGTAGAGTCAAACCAAAACAGACACCTTTATTTACAAGTATTCACGGAGTCTTAGCAAAAGAGGTTATTCAACTCTATAAATATCTCACACCAGATATACCCAGTGAAGAAATAATGAAAAGTAAAGGCTGGATACAATCCTGGGTACTAGATCAATTAGGTTCCCATTCTGCAGATTTAATCCATACCTCTTCTAAATGGACAAAGAATATCTTTATCGAAGAATATGGTGTACCTGAAGAACAAATTGTTTCTTTTCAATATGGAATGAATATTGATGGGTTGTTAAATAAAATGAATCAAACAACTGAGAAAAAAAAGCCTTTAGATAAAAAAGTAATACTATTTACCGGAAGACTTGTGGACTTAAAAGGTGTTCATATATTATTACCTGCGCTTTCACAATTAAAAGAAGTGCGGGAAGATTGGGTTTGTTGGATTGCAGGTGACGGTGTCATGAAAGTACCTCTGCAAGAACTATGTGCTCAATTAAATTTGAACGAATTTGTAGAGTTTTTAGGAGCTCGAGATGACGTTCCAGCATTATTAAAACAGTCGGATATATTTGTACTGCCAAGTTTACAAGATAACATGCCGCTCTCCCTAATCGAAGCTCAAATTGCTGGTAAAGCTTCCGTCATAAGTGATGCAGGTGGTCTTCCAGAAATGGCGAAACACGGTGAAACAGGTTTAATTGCTCCGGCGGGTGAAAGTGAACCATTATTCGAACACCTTAAAACGCTGTTAGAAAATGATTCATATCGAAATAAAATCGCCAATCATACAAAACAATGGGCCTTAAAACACTGGTCAATAGATTTAATGACCAAGAGACTCCTGAAAATTTATCAGACTATGATAGATAATACCGATTATACACAATTGATCAATTAGATTTATAAACGAATGGACTATAAACCTATAAAAAATAGAAAGGATGAACTCATAACGAATGGATAATGAATCAAAAAAAGTAATCGTTACCGGAGGGGCAGGGTTTATTGGCTCACATATCGTTGACGAATTGATAAACAAGAACTATCAAGTAGCAGTAATCGACAATTTAATTACAGGAAACAAATCAAACCTCAGAGACAATGTCCCCTTCTATCACATTGACATAAAAGAAAAAGAACATCTAGAAACTGTATTTTCAAAAGAAAGGCCTGATACAGTCATCCACCTTGCTGCACAGACGAGTGTGGGAGACTCAGTGAATAGGCCTTCCTATGACGGTCACAATAATATTTTAGCTACTATTAATCTTCTCGATTGCTGTAAAAATTATAAAGTGAAGAAATTAATCTTCGCCTCATCAGCAGCCGTTTACGGTCATACTGAAGACCTTCCAATTAAAGAGACATCTCCCCTAAAACCACTATCTTTTTATGGTCTTTCCAAGCTGACTGCAGAAGAATATATCCAACTATACTCCAAAATATTTGACCTGCCCTATACAATCCTTCGTTTTTCAAACGTTTATGGAGAAAGACAAAATTCCCATGGTGAAGCAGGTGTAATCTCTATTTTTATTAATCAAGTATTCAACCAGCAACCTGTAGTAATCTTTGGTGATGGACAGCAAACTCGAGACTTCATATATGTAAAGGATGTTGTGTCAGCTAATATCGCTGCCATCGATAATGGATTGAATGAAACGTTTAATATCAGCACGAACCATCGATCGTCCGTTAACGAAGTAGTAAAATCGATAGCGGCCACTACTAAAAAAGAAATACAATCAAGCTATCACCCATTAAGACCTGGAGAAATCATTGACAGTCAATTATGTAATGAGAAGGCCATTAAAGGGTTAAATTGGACACCAAAGTATAGTTTACTTGAAGGATTACAGGAAATGCTCAAATATACTTGACTATTTTCAGGTGGAACAACTAGCCCATTTCGCTAGGGATCCGCCTTATTTTTTGTCTATGTGAAACAATATTGTTACTAGATTCATATCTCACTTTCAAAATAAAAAGCGATTGCCACTTCAATCGCTTTTCACATTCTTTTTACTTCTCTTTACTGGCTCTGTATAGATCTTTTATAAGGTATTGATGTTTGCTTAATTTTAGGGTAAGTGTATTTTGGGTAATTAACACTTGTTGGCTGCATCGTTCTACCTTGGTACAAACCATTAGGGGACATACGCTTGTTAAACTCACGACATAAACACATAAGAACACCTCACTTTCTTACTATATACTATTAATCTAACGTTCTTATGCTTGTACGAATATAACGGATTTAAGTATTATTTAGTTCGTAAATGTCATTTTTGAAAAAATTAACAATAATAGGTTAGAATCCAAGAAAAAAAAGCCTCCTATGCATAAAATGATAAAAAAATGGAGGAAAGTCAATGTTTGAAAAAAACCGAGAAATTCTTATTACAAAATNNAATATTACCATTTTACGAAAAAGAATTTCCGTTATTATTATTTTGGAGCCCAAAGAGTGGATGTACTACACTTATTAAGTGGTTCTTCTTCCAAATAGGATTACTTCAAAAAGCAATTGATTATAACCCTTCGGTTCACCTATATAGAGTGGACATATATGAAAAGCAAGAAAATTACAAGCTTAAAATAATAGAGCAACTTATGGGTGACAAAAAAGATGTGTATAAACTGGTTCGCAATCCTTATAGCAGAGCAGTAAGTTCATTTTTAGCTACATTAACTAATGGAGCTATATTGAATCAGATCGCTCCAGGTCTCCATAACGGCTTATCGTTTAAAAAATTCTTATATATAATTAAGGATATTGGAGT
>NZ_JBALMU010000096.1:0-723 GCF_036962285.1 Bacillus sp. JJ634 | reverse complement strand
TTCAAAATTATGTACATTTAGAACATTTCACTACTAGTATAAGAAATATTGAAAAAAAATATAACCTATTAGAGTCTCCTATTCAAAATATCATTAAGTCTCCCCATCACAGGGCACAGCAAATGACCGATTACGGTAAGCAGACATTCGCAGAGGTTAATATGTCTCTGAAAACATTGTATGGAGTTTTACCAGAATATAAGAATTTTTATGATGAGGAAACAAGAGATTTAGTAAGAGAGATATTTAAAAAGGATTTTGAAAAGTATGGTTATAATCAAAATGGCCTAATTTAACCTGACAGAACCTGTAGGTTGATAAATCCATAATTAATTACACCATATGCTTGCGTAAGATTGCAACATATCTCTTGTTGTTCCACTATCCTGGAAATAAAAACGTGGTGGTAGGGAAATTTGGGCATACGAAACTAGACCTAGTAAAATTTGTTTTTTAAAAAAGAGTCTGGACTCTTAATTAGTTATATTTGTTGCGTCCCATTATGCTATGGATTCAATCGTTACTTTACAACCAAGTACCTCTAGTCGTTTTATAGATTGTTTGATCACGATTTCTTTTTTTCGACGGTCAAAGTAATCTGCACCTAACTCAACATAATGTTGCCTCTTGTTTAAAAGATGATAAGCAATTGCTAAAATGGTATGGCCCACGGCTATTTTAACACAAAAAAGGTGTTATCCCAGTAAACGTCAAATAGTCCCA
>NZ_JBALMU010000095.1:262-7309 GCF_036962285.1 Bacillus sp. JJ634 | reverse complement strand
TTTATAATGCGGCAATAATAAGAGTAATAAGGGGAGAATGCAATGATAGCAACAAATGAAGAATTGGTTTTTGCTCTACGGAGTGTGCTTTCAGAAAGTCAAGTAACAGTAAATCAAACGATATTAGAGCAGCATAGCAAAGACGAGTCGTATCACGCCCCTAGTCTACCGGATATAGTTGTATTTCCGGAAACGACGGAAGAAGTGAGTAACGTAGTAAAAATAGCGGGTCAATACAAAGTACCTGTTGTACCATTTGGAAGAGGTTCGAGCTTAGAGGGGCATGTTATTCCTTATGACAATGGCATTACCATCGATTTTTCTCTCATGAATAAAATATTAGAAGTCAGGGGAAATGACTTTCTCGTAAGGGTTCAACCAGGTGTGACACGTTCTGAGTTAAACAAAGAGTTGAAAAAATACGGGTTGTTTTTCTCAGTAGATCCGGGAGCAGATGCATCACTTGGCGGTATGGCAGCAACAAATGCTAGTGGAACAACATCTGTTAAATACGGAGTCATGCGCGACCAAGTTCGTGATTTGGAGGTTGTTTTAGCAGATGGAACTGTAATAAATACTGGGAATCTAGCAGAAAAGTCTTCATCTGGATATCATTTAAACGGTCTTTTTGTCGGTTCTGAGGGCACCCTCGGCTGTTTTACAGAATTAACACTTCGGGTCTATGGTATTCCTGAACATATTATGGCTGCTAGAGCTTCCTTCCCAACCGTTAAAGATGCTGTAGCTGCCGTCGTTAGTATTTTACAAGCGGGCATTCCGATTGCAAGGGTTGAACTTGTAGATAAACCTTCTATGAAACAAGTGAACTTGTATAGTGAAACAGCCTACAAGGAGCAACCAACCTTATTTTTAGAGTTTCATGGTAATGAAGCTGGATTAAATCAAGATGTTGAATTTATGAAAGAGATTGTAGCAGAGCACAATTGTGAAGGCATTGAATTTGAGACAGATAATGCGGCTCGAAATCAATTATGGGATGCTCGCCATAACATAGCTTACGCTTATATCCATGGAAACCCAGGAAAAAAACTGATGGTGACGGATGTTTGCTTACCAATTTCAGAGTTAGCTGGGGCGATTGAGCATGCGAGAGAGGCGCTGAATACGTTAGCGTTGCCTGGAGGCATAGTAGGCCATGTTGGTGATGGTAATTTCCATGTTCTTCTGATGATTGATATGAACAATGCTGATGACATAAAAAGAACAAATGAATTCAATGAAATGATTGTGATGTATGCGCTAGAACGTGGGGGAACCTGTACAGGAGAACATGGTGTCGGCGTGGGTAAACAGAAATATCAAGAGAAAGAGCACGGAAAAGCGTTGCTTGTGATGGAAAAAATTAAACAAGCACTCGACCCTGATACCCTTTTCAATCCAAATAAAATTATAAAAGTGAAAAGATAGGGGGACATTATATGAAAATTTTAGAGGTCATAAGTACGATAGCTGGAAAATATTTTGCTGTATGGGTCATCTGTATTGCAGTTATTGCCTTTATAGCTCCGGCTCCTTTTTTAATATTTGGTGGATATATTACTATTTTGCTAGGAATCGTTATGTTTGGTATGGGGCTGACGTTGAAAGCGGTTGATTTTAAACTAATCTTAACGAACCCTATTCCAGTGATTATTGGGGTTTGTGCCCAATTTATTATCATGCCGCTTTCAGCCTACTTGATTGCCTATATCATGAACTTGCCAGCGGAATTGGCTGCAGGGCTTGTCCTTCTCGGTTGTGTACCAGGGGGGACTGCTTCAAATGTCATGGTGTATCTTGCTAAAGGAAATGTACCTTTATCAATCACAATGACGTCTTTTTCGACACTATTAGCACCGATTGCAACACCATCATTATTACTTTTACTTGCAGGTAAATGGATGCCGGTAGACCCGATGGCCATGTTTCTTTCAATCATTCAAGTAATTATTATTCCAATCATCTTGGGTATTTTTATTAGAAAATTTCTTCCGAGAGTTGTTGAAAAAAGTATTACTGTTATCCCTTTAATATCAGTTGTGGCAATTATCATAATTGTATCTGCTGTTGTCGCAGGGAATGCACATAGCCTTGCTACAGCTGGATTCCTTGTATTTATAGCTGTAATGCTTCACAATGCGTTCGGACTGCTGCTTGGCTATTTTACAGCTCTTGCATTAAAGCTTGATGAAAGTAATCGAAGAGCTATTTCTATTGAAGTCGGCATGCAAAACTCAGGTTTAGGAGTGGCATTAGCCACTGCACACTTTGGACCATTAGCCGCTTTACCTAGTGTTCTTGGTGCGGTTTGGCATAATATTTCCGGTCCGATTATCGCCACTTATTGGTCGAAAAAACCTGCGGACAAAATACAAACGGTAAATACTCAGCTGGATAAAAGCGAAGGCAAGGTAAATATTTAGTAAGGAGTACTGCCACATGCCTATCAAGCTAACAACATAAATGATGTTAAGATAACGGATACTAAGTTAAGGCTGCTACGGCAGCCTTTTTCTTATGTGTGCCAGACATGACGACTATCTAGGTGGTGAAAGTCCACTGTGGGGTACACATCGACCAACCACTAAGGAAGCGCAAGGTATTTATCGTGAGGTGAGAGTTGAAGGAAGCTTGGAATAAAATCTTGGCTCGACGAACACAAATCTGATACTAAGGCTTTATAAAGGGATGAGGCTCCATAACAAGTCAAAGTCCAAAAAGATGTGCGTAACTTTGTAGAGTAAATCAGGCGAGTAAAAGAGGAGAGATAGTTGTCTTACCCTGGGAGGTCTTGCGGATGTACAATAGTACAGTCGAAAACGGTTAGTCGCAAGAAGTCAGCAGAAGCCATAGTAGTGAAATTAATTCATGAAGGGCTGAACAATTTATAGTATTTCAACACCACGAATGCGTAAGTGACGTACTCCGAATGTATTAATGGTGAGAGTATGAGCGTATCTCAAAGGCTAACCAAAACTTACTACGTGAGAGGATAGGAGACACGAATGTGGAACTTTTAGAACGGATTCTAAGTAATCAAAATATGAACGAAGCCTACTTGCGTGTCTATAAAAATAAAGGTGCAAGTGGGGGCAAGGCGTTTAGTCATCAAGGAGGTATCGTGAGGTTAAGACGGGACAAGCCTACATGGGAGTTGGTTTGAGAAGATTACGGGGAAACGATGAGGAGGGGGAGGTTCTGGTGCAAAGACTACATTTATTTGAAAGAGGTATATAGATACCTGATGGAATTTCAGACTGTAAGCAAACTNNAGTTTGCTTACAGTCTGACAGCAGACGTATAATCTGCTGTTTTTATCTAGTTATTCTGTTTTAATATTTTGAACGAAACGTTCGAAAAAGGAAGCGATAGAAGCTGTCATTTCAGATAATTTCTTTTTTGAATCTTGTATAAGGCTTGTATTTTCCGCTTCTTTTGCTGTTCTTTCTTCTATTTCTTTTACGCTTTGTGGTTTTTGAAAAGCAACCGAAGCAGTATTTTTACGTGATTCTTTCATAATACGAGCAAATAAGGTAGCTGGATTATCGCCACCTGAAGTCGTTAGATAGAGGGCCTTACTTGGTTGATCAAACCCTAAATGGACGGACATCGTAACATTCGGTGTATAACCCACAAACCAAGCATCTCGAATCCCTCCATTTGTTCCTTCTTCTTCTGTTGTACCTGTTTTTCCTGCAACAGGAACACCGATTTTAGCGTTCTTTCCTGTTCCATTTGGATTGGTTATGACTTTTTGCAAAATTTCCGTCATATGATAAGCGGTTTCTGATGTAAAAACATCGATACCTTTTATTTCGGCTTGTTCCTTCTTTTGAACGAACTCTCCGTTTTTACTTTTAATCAACTTAATGGCTTTCGCTGGTTTAAAGTATCCGTAGTTAGGAAAGACAGCGTACGATTGTGCCATTTGAATAGGGGTAACTCCTTTTTCCATTCCGCCTAACGCCAAGTGCAACTGTTTGTCTTTGTCTTGTATCTCGATATCCATTTTTTCTAATACTTTTACACCGGTTTTTACGCCGATATCTTGAAATACTGTAACAGCAGGGATGTTGGCTGAACGAATTACGGCTTGTTCTAGTGTGATTTTGCCTCCATATTTTTCTCCTGCATTTTTAGGGGAATAGCCGTCAAAATTGGTTTTTTTATCAATGACGGTTGATTGTGCATTCCATTTTTCTGTTTCCAAAGCAGGTGCATATACAACAAGTGGTTTAATAATAGAACCTGGTTGATAATATTGATACGAACGATTTAAGTATCCTCTGACAAAATCCCGTCCTCCATATAAAGCAATAATGTTTCCATTGTCGTTATCAACAGCTGCTATCCCCACTTGCACTTTTTTATCTTTGGATTCTTGATCGTCTTTGTAAGAAAAAGATTGAGCCGTTTGGTACATATGCTGTTGAAATTCAGTATCTAAATACGTATAAATATGATACCCATTACTTTGTAAATCTTTGTCACTCAGTTCATAATCTTCTTTTGCTTCTTTTAATACATAATCAACATATGAATCTAAAGCAGAAGTCTGTTTGGTCTTGGACTGTTTCAATACAACGGTTTGTTGTACCGCTTTTTGATATTGGTTTTCTGTGATAGTTTCATTCTCTTTCATTGCTTGTAAGACAATATTCTTACGTTGATTTCCTGCTTTTAAGTCCTCTGTATACGTAGAAGGTGCTTTTGGCAAACCAGCTAAATACGCACTTTCAACTAAGGTTAAATCATAAACGTTTTTATTAAAATATTGTCTCGCAGCTGTACCTACTCCATATACGCCTTCTCCTAAATAAATCCGATTTAAATACATTTCGAGAATTTCTTCTTTGCTATATTTGCTCTCGATAATGATCGATAAAAGGGCCTCTTGAAATTTGTGTAAGACATTTCTATTGTATATGTCCCCGTTCACATTTTTAATCAATTGTTGTGTAATTGTACTTCCTCCGTGCATTTTTTGTGATGGACGAATCATTTCATAAAAAAAGGCACGAATGTATCCTTCAATGGATACACCGATGTGTTGATAAAATTGTTTGTCCTCAACATCCACAAACGCACGTTGTAGTTGAGTAGGCATTTCATCTAACGTCACAACATCTCTGTTGGTACTATTATGAACGACTTTATATACTGGATTTCCTTTTTGATCGTAGATAAAAATATTCGTTAATTCATATTGCAGTGCTTGAGCATCAAAAGTGTAATCCTTTAGTTTGGAATCGGAACTCGCAATATAAATGGTAATCCCAATACGACTTATAAAAAATAAGAGAAGGACAATTTGTAACCCTACTAAAGAATAAAAAGAAACGTTATACAATATTCGTTTATATTTGTTTATAAAGGTTTCTTCTTTATGTGAAAATAGGGCAACAAATCCCAAAATAAAAAGTCCGATAACCACCATACTTATCCCGATAAGGCCCATAAAAAATAAAAGAAAGCCAATTTGTAATCCTACTAAAGAATAGAAAGAAACGTTATATAGTATTCGTTTATATTTGTTTGTAATAGCTTCTTCCTTATGTGAAAATAGGGCAACTAATCCCCATATCAAAAGTCCGATAGCCACGATACTCATCAATAAACTTAAAACTTCCCATACCCAATGTTGTTGAATTTTAAATACTTGAGCAAATAGAGATAATATGTTAGTAAAGATAAACCGAAAGATGTCCATTACGGTGATAACAACTCCTTTATGGCATAGTAATAGCGTAGGCCCTTTTCCTTTCTATTCAGGAATAATATCAGCCAAAGGATCGTGTAGGTAGATGAAAATAATAAAACTATCATATTTATCATTTAGCAATTATTGGTGATAATTATAGATTAGCATATAAAATAATGATATAGATATCATGAATGAAGAATTTAAAATCCTAATGAATAAGATTGAATCAGAGTATGAACTTTCAAAACATGCTCTTTCCTCTTGCTCATTTATTGAAGTTATTAGTATCCATTTGATCAAACTTTATTCTAAAGCAGCCATAACAAAAAGGCAGGAACATATTGTACATATCAAATATGTTCCTGCCTATGATTTTATTGACTTTATCGTTTACTACCTAAATATAACGGTCGACGGTTCTTTATTCATTATTTTGCAAATACATGATTACCAATTGTCTTCACGACGTTACGAGTACGAATCCAATCATCCGTTGCAATATCTGGGTTATAAAAGTACATTGAATTATTTAAACGATCTTTTCTCATTAATGCTTCATCCACTGCTCGTTTCGACTCATCTGATGCTGGTTTACTAATTTCACCATTTTGAACAGGTGAAAAGGCATAGCTATTGCCTACTACTTGATTAATAACATCTGTAATATTATTTGGAAATTCAGGAGAATCCACTCGGTTTAATACAACAGTCGCAACTGCTACTTTTCCTTTATATGATTCACCTTTTGCTTCAGCTTCTACCAATCGGGCAAATAAGTCTTTCTCTTTATTTGAAATTGAAATGGCTGGTTTCTCTGGTTCTTTTTTTGGCCTTTCTATTTTAGGTTTTGATGATTGTATGGATAATACTTTTAATTTATTCGGAATTTGTAACATGTCTCCTGTATAAATCCAATCGTCATGACGACTATGGTCTTGTTTTATATCATCAATGGTTATACCATATTGTTGTCCAAGTTTCCAATGGCTATCTCCTTTTACAACTTGATATTCGGTAATAGCCTCGACCGTACTATTTTGTAGCCCTATAAATGCAAATGTAGCTACACAAGTTAAAACTAATGTTTTCATGTAAGTGTTGTTCATGGGTGCTACCTCCTGTGGCCTCGTTGGTATTACACTAACATGAGGTGGTCCTCATTTTACAGAACGATTCCATTACATTTCTTTTTAGTTTGATAAATATCATTACAGATAAGGTGGAATTATGACATTATCCCTATATTAATGTCATATTCAACCCAATATTTATAAAATAGAGATAGATATTACCGTAACTTTCAATCTTTTAAGACACCTCTGATTTTTTTACATAAAAAGAAA
>NZ_JBALMU010000095.1:0-219 GCF_036962285.1 Bacillus sp. JJ634 | reverse complement strand
TTTTTACATAAAAAGAAACTTCAATTTTTGCTATTTTAAATAGTGTGGCTTAAAACATCATTAGTCTGATTGTTTGTAAAAAATCCCGGTTCAGGTACAAAAACTTCGACGCCATGGCAATTAATTTGTAAATACAAGTCACATTTGTATCAGAACCTTAAATGTATGTAGAATGGTAGCTTTATTCATTCTTTAATTGCACCTATACTAATATAGTGC
>NZ_JBALMU010000094.1:0-8187 GCF_036962285.1 Bacillus sp. JJ634 | reverse complement strand
TGTTGTTCTTTTAATGATTTTAATAGTAAAGGAATATTTGGATATAGCTTATTCTCAAACATCCCCTTATCTTTGAACCTTTCCCTGTAATAATCAATTGCCCTTTGTGTATTTTCCTCATTAAAATCGTAATATTCAGCAAAGGAAACTTTAAGGGGCGGACCAATAAAACATTCAAGTTTATCAATATCAGGCTCATCAATGCCCATTTTCTGTAACGCATATTGAACAGATTTAGTTATACCTATTTTTGGGTCTGAAAGAGTTCCGTCTAAATCAAATAAAATTACTTGGTATTTTTTCATATTAAGATTCCCTTCTACATCTAATGCCTTCTCATTTTACCATATAAAATTCAGAGTAATTTCAAATTACTCCTTCTTCCATTAAATAGCTAGTTAATGGAAGAACCAAATATGATCTTAATCATAAAATCCATTCTTTCTTCTAAAGAATGATACGATTCTCCGTTACTGGTCTAAGAGCGGTTTTTGACAAGGTTTCGTAACCTGTGATTTTCCGGACATATATGCTGTTAGTAATATTTACACAATAAAATATATAGTTTAAGAAGGAATCCGGTCCTTATTCGTTATTAAGCAAACAGGCCCGGTTGCAACCGGGCTTCATCATTAAAATTGTAGCATTTCTATCAAATCGAAATGAAGGATATAAAGTATTTAATTTTTAAAGTAGAAAAATAAAAAACCACTTAGAGTGGTTTTTTAATCGCGCATTGCTCCTGCCTCTCGGGAAGTCATTGCACCTTGTCCTTCGCTTACATCTTTTTGAATTTCTTGTTTTACTTTTTGTGCATCAGTTCCGGCAAATCCTGATTTCGTAATAGAACTCAAATTCTCAGTGGCTTGTTGATCTGGTTGCATACTAATCCTCCTCCATAATATATTATTTAACAATCTTATTTTTCACAAAAACACTCGGTATATCCCGAGGTGTCACTTTAAGCAATAATTTGCGCTGATTTTAAGTGCTATTTTACACATCCAATTTTAAGATCTAGCTGCCTTCACACGGATAGCATCAGGAAAATACGGATTTACAACGTTAAACACTACTGAAAAATAAATATTGCTTTTTCCGCAACGATAATACTTTAAAACGAGCCTTATTAGAAATTGAACAAGTGGGGTTTTAATTAAATAATCAGTAAAAGGATCTCCAATCGAAGATCCATTTTTACTAATATGGTGTTGCTCAGCGTTTGTGATATCTATTTATGAAAAGTATGTTCTTGTTCATCTACATCTGTAAAACTCATTAAATACTCTTGCCACATTGCAGAGAAGATATTTTTTCGTCTTGTATAACATTTCACTTTTTCTCTAACTTTATCACCTATCTAAATTACCTTTAGGGAGCTTTCAATTTTCGCCTCAAAATTGTATATTCCGAATAATTTTACAATAAATAACATCACTTTCTTTGCTCAAAGTCACTTATTGCATAGGTCATATCAGTGGCTGCTACGCTTGAAAATACCGATTGAAACGAATGCAAGTACAATCGTTGTTGCGATAATAATGGCAATACTTGTTGAACTACTTATTATCTGACCGTTTATCTCATACATCACACCATAATTAAGCTTGTAAGCATCTACCTGTTCAGACGGAATGGTCTTGAATACTGTTTGTAGTGAATCGTGCATGATGGTGTCACGTAAAAGAACTGTTGTATGGCTAATCGGGAAATACATAATGATGTTTTGAGCAAATGCTGGTACAACACCGAGAGGAACATACACTCCACATAAAAAGCCAATCAATGTGCCAACGATTGTACTAAGAGTTGAAAAGGCGTTTTGTGATCTTACAAATTGAACGAGAAATAAATTAAACATACTTGCAAGCGATACTGACAACAGCAGAATACCAATCACTTTTAATAGAGCTTTAATACTTAACCATTTACCACCTGTTGTTACTAAAAAAATTTCACAACCTATTAATGCAATGAAGGAAAATACGAGTCCGATGATGAATGCGTTTAACACATAACTAAATTGAATAGCGGAGCGAGAAATTGGTGCTGTTAAAAAGTCAGATGTCACCTTCATTTCAATATCTTGAATCGTAATACTAAAAGCAGCAAGCGTCGTTGTCACAGCAATCATAGACAACAATCCAGCTACGAGCCATTCTTTGACCATCGTTATCATTTCAGGGGTTGCTTCCGTCACTTGCTCAATAGCATCGATTTGCATTTTTTGTAGAAATAATGCGTACAACATAATAACAATGAGAACAGATAACAGTGAGAAAAAGACAAGTGTTTTGTCACGGTAAAATACTTTATTATTGCGAATCACTAAGCTAAGTAGTGCGTTCATGACACAGCACCTCTGTTTTCAATAATACGTATAAAAACATCATCCATCGTGCCTTTAATAACCTCGAAAGATACTAATAAAGGTTCGACATTTTTTAAAAGAGCGAGTGCTTGTATTGTTTCATCCACTTTAACCGTATAAATGGACATTTTCTTTGTAAAGGATACATCCATTTCTTGTAGCCACTTTTCACCATCCACATCATTTTTGAATACTAATTTCAATTGGTCATAAGCATACATTGTTTTCAATTCATCTGGTGTACCATTTGCTACAATTTCTCCATTTTTTAAGACAACGACTTGATTGGCAACAGCTGCTTCTTCCATATAATGCGTCGTCAAGAAAACAGTCATATTTATCTCTTGTTGCATTTTTTTTATAGCCATCCAAACAAATTGGCGCGTTTGAGGATCAAGACCTGTCGTCGGTTCATCTAAAAAAAGAATTTTCGGTTTATGAATAATAGCACGCGCTATGTCCGCGCGGCGCTTTTGACCACCTGATAGTGTCCCGTACTTCTTATTTCGAATATCTTCCAATTGTAAATAGGTCGAAACAAATCCATAGTTCTCGGCGAATTCCTTTTTGCTTAAACCATAGGCACGACCGCGATACATGATATTTTCGTAGACGGTAAGGCGTTTATCGAGCAAACTTTGCTGAAACACAATGCCAATTGATTGACGAATATTAGCGTTATCATTTTTTTCATCTAAGATAAAGTTGTTAATTTCAACATGACCATTCGATTTTTTTAATAACGTACATAAGATTTCAATCGTTGTTGACTTCCCAGCACCATTTGTACCTAAAAAAGCAAACAGTTCGCCCTCTTGTACATCAAAGGATATCCCCTTTACAGCTTCAACACTTCCGTATGATTTTCTGAGGTTTTGCACTTTGATTGCAGTTTTTGTAATCATAAGTCCTTCCTCCTTTTTTGAATAAAGTAATTCATTTTTGCTATGTCACGTTTTTGAAGTAGCAAAGCAATCCCCCAACTAATAATGTAAATAACAATAATTGAAATCAATAGACTTATTATAGTAGCAATGCTAGCAACGTCATACCATTCCCCAAAACGCCCCGCAACTAGCACACATATGGTAACGAAGGCAAAATGAATGAATAGTTGTAATGTAAAACTCAATCGCTCTGTTTTAAAAATAAGCGAAATCAAACCAATGACAATACCAAGAATAGCAGCAATAATAACTTGCTCAAACAGTTCTTTCCCCGTTATCGTAGCATTTGGAGTAGCTAAAACGTTAAACGTCACTAGCGTGTAGGATGAACTTAACCCAATGAGTACTCCAATTATTGCGAATCGTAGGATTTTCACCATATTAATCCCTCCCAATACCTAAACGACTTTTCAATTCTTTAAAATATTTGCGACTTACATGCACGCATGATTCATCATCTAAAATGATTTCTGTCGAACCAATACGTCCCATTTGAATGGAGGCGATTTTATTAATGTTGACAAGCATAGATTTACTCACTCGAACAAAATCATGGGAAAGCATCGTTTCTAGCTCATAAAGCTTCCGTTTCGATTCAAATTCATGCTCTGTAGTTTGTAAATAAACCTTCGCTCCTTCTGCATAAATAAAATAAATATCCTTGATTTTGAGCATATGAATTTCCTGCTGTAAATAGCCATCAATTACTGTTGTTGTTTGTACCACTTTTAGCTGTTTCATCAGCCGTTCGATTTGTTCGTTATATTGATTTGCACAAATATGAATTTCAGTTTCTTGAAATTTTTCATCAATTAATAATTGAATTTTCATAGATGCCTCCTTCCCCCTGTTTATACTGTAACATATGATTTTATGAGATTTCCCCTTTGCTTAATGAGAGGTAAAAAAATGAACATAAGAGGTTTTATATTTAAAATAAACTTTAAACTGTCTAGATTTTTCTACGTATTTTAACTAACAATTATTCAGTGGATGTTTATACACACCACACAATTTTATGGATCGTTTTCATTCATCTCGCCACATGTAAAAGTAGGAGACTTCTACTAAATAGAATAAATAACAAATTAGAAAAGAGTTAAGTAGATATACGTGCTGTTGTTTCATTACCCTTATTTTCCCTCTCCCCATTAGTACGATCCTTAACAAACACCATACTAGCATTACCATGAGCATATCAATTTTTCTTGGGATTATTCCTCCATTAAATGGCCCTAAAATGAAAAAAGCGCTAATCCTTATTACAAGAAAGCGCCCGATTCCGGAATATTGAAAAAAAGGGGCCATCCTTTTTTGGACAGTCCCCTTTCCGCTAATTATAAAATTTCTAGTAGAACTTCTATATCATTACATTGGTCACTTCAGAATGTTACCATCTATACTTCAGAGAAGGTATCTCCAAAATGAATCGACTTTTAATCTTTAAAAACTATGAGAATACTGCAATTTTACGTGCGATAGATTCTGTTAAACGAGAGGCTACCTTCGGAACAGCCCATTTAATAATTGGTGTTAATACGGCACCAGATAATCCGCCTGCACGGACTTCCACCGTACAAGTCATTATTGTTTCACCATTAACATCTTCTGCAGTAAAGTGACCGCTTCCTGTAAAATTATCTGATAAACCTTTTAGTTCAAACTTAATATTTGAAGGTTCATTCCATTCGGTAATATCTACCTGCGCTTGTATTGTTTTTTTAATACCTTTCACACTACCTTCAAATGTCCAAATAGATTGCTTGTCATTTATGATTTCATGTTCTTTATAGGCTGGTACTGTCGTTGCCCATTTTTCAAGATCACTGACATAATCCCAAACTGCTTGTACATCTACTGGAACTACTACAGTATGCGTTCCCGTTGCCATTATGATCCCCACCTTCACTATGTATGAATTGCAACTTTACACTTCTACAAAATAATTATTACATAAAAAGCATAAACTTACATCATTAATTATACATAGCTTTCCTTCTTCCAAGTTAGCTTTTATATATATCGTTAGAGGACAGCCATTCTAACAAATTTTGATACGGATAGTATGTAATTCCTTTCAACTCGACCTTTGGTGCATTAGGATATTTGCTTAGCAGTTCTTTTACTTCTTCTTTACTTAATCCTAAATAAATATATAAATCCTTTTCTTTAATTAATATCGGATAACCTAAGGAACTAGCTTTTGGGTTTTTAAAGTCCTTTAATCCATCTCCTATAAAATAGCCCAATGCTGCTAAACCTGCACCTATCCAGAAAAAACTTATATCTATAATTATAATCCCCTTCCCATTAACTTCTTCACTGTAATACGAATTTATTAGAGGAAAGTTCCTTAAATTCTTGTCTTACTTCTTTCATAAAATGGCCCTAAAATGAAAATAAGCGCTAATCCTTCCTACAGGAAAGCACCCTTTAGTTGAATACAACTTCTGTAATTGTTCCTTATTTTAATTTTAAGAATGGCTTATCGAGGTTCGATAAGCCACTTTTATACATATTGTATTATTTTGATAATGCGATTTTTATATGTGCTAAATGATGCTCTTCGTGCCAAGCTAATTTTGCAACTTTTGTTGCGACTGTTATTATACCGTTTATCTGGTGAGTAAAAGCTCGATTTAATTGCTCTTCCGTTAAACTATGTCCTAAAGATACGATGCGCTCATTTATACCTTCTAACATCTTAATAGAACTTTCTACAGGAAGCTTTGTATCCGGTTGAATAGCCCACTTTTCTTCATCAAAAGCTGGTACTGTTGGATTCTCATCTGTTAAAGCCAGCTTCAAACGTTGATACATGTTCAACTGAGAATCTGCAATGTGATGAACAAGTTGACGAACTGTCCAGCTACTTTCACGATAAGTTCTGCTTAATTCCTCATCGCTTAATGAGTCGACAGTTTCTCTTAATCGAATCGTGTAAGTTTCGATTTCCTTTAGCCATTCTTGAATATTTTCTAATGTTACTTTCTCAGGAACTTGTAGTTTTCCAATTGGGTATCTTACATCCATTTTCAATCCCCCTTTTCCTTATTCTTTATTTCATTATATTTCGGTATTAACATTTAATTTTATTTAATTATATCACTTCAACAAACTGCATCGTAATTCAAAAGCTTATTCAATTGGAATGGCCCTTAAATGAAAAATGAGCGCTTATCCTTGTTCAAGGATAACGCCCTATAATTGAATAACTGATGGTTTTCTTACAGCAAGTTTACGAAGATTTCAGTAAATTAGTAAAGTAAAGAAGAGAATATCCAAACTAACATTCTCTTCTTGAGGTTTACCCGTTTAAAAAGAAGGTAAGTTATCTAAGTTATTTTCTTTAATACCATCAGGTTCACTACGTATAATATCCCTGCCATACTTATGAAATACGTC
The DNA here is from genome assembly GCF_036962285.1 of Bacillus sp. JJ634. Taxonomy (NCBI): domain Bacteria; kingdom Bacillati; phylum Bacillota; class Bacilli; order Caryophanales; family Bacillaceae; genus Bacillus; species Bacillus sp. JJ634. The sequence continues at coordinate 1,464 of NZ_JBALMU010000094.1, read as the reverse complement.
CACATGAGCTAACTTCCCTGATTTTGCTTCATCAAGAGCAGTAATATAATCTAGTTCTCTTCCACTACTTGTTTTAAAAGCAATAATATCATCCTCATCATTTTTACGAACTGCAACAATTTGTTCTACTCCTGAATCGACTTCCTCAACTACTTCCAATTGAGCTTGGCCTTCTCCTTGTTGTAAGTATTCATTATAAACTTTTTGAAAGTCTTTTTTATCCATAAAACCCACCTCCAAAACATTTTATTAGTATGTTCGGAAACCATTAGTTTATGTACTATAATCCTTAACAAAATGAATTATTTTTGCAGTTTTTCATACTTCCATTCCATAAATGCGAACCTATTCCAGTTTTTCAGCCTTATTCAACATAGTGGCCCAATACATAAAGATCGAGCATAATTCTTCACAAAACATAAGAATTATTTACTAAATTCGGAAATTTCATTTTACTAACCTATGTTAAAAAGCGACTGTCTGCATTAAGCAATCTTATCTGTTCGAACGAGTTTTTAGAAATTCGTCTATTTCAAGGAACCAAGATAATAACCACCAAGGAAAATAGTCAAAATAAGGACAAAATGAATAATTGCCCAACCAAGTCTACCAAATTTCAAATGATTTATATTGATTGGCTTTCTTAAATCTCTAGGGATAATGATACCGCCAATCCATTCAAAAACTAAAAAATATATCCACCACCATGTATAAGAATCCCAAAAGCCCCATTTAAAGCTATATCTAATTAGCCCAGTATTTGTTAATGACCATGTTTCCAAAAACATTCCTATATGAATAATCGTCCAATAGAAAGGTATTTTCCATCCCCACTTCTCTGGACTATAACGAACGGATAAAAGAACCATTATAGGAAAGAAAAATGTAACAACAGTTACAGGCATAATTTCAATCCTAGGGAATAATAGATATGGAAATGAATAAAACTTAAATTTCACAAACATATAGCACAAAATGTTTCCAGCTAAAGCTGATAAAATAAATAACAAACCGTATCTTTTCTTATCTAATCTTAAAAAAAAGATAAGGCTCAGAAGGCCAATAATAATCACAATAATATAGGCAAAAGATTCGATATCGATCCAATATTTATATAATCAATTAACATTTTATACGCATTCCCCTCCTTAATTTTTTTCTTTTTTGATTCCCTAAAAGTCCCCATTGAAATTGCACAACTAAGAGAATCAACTTATTTTATTTCAATTCAGTAATTGGAATATGGAAGTATATAATCATAAAAACAGTAAGCATGAAGCATAGAATCCACGTTAACAATGGTCTAGTAAAATGGAGCCGTATGCCAATGAACATACAAAACCAAATAAAAGTTGACCAGCCAATGTTCCAACCATTATGATGTGTATTTAATCCTACAAATACGTAAAATACTTCTACTACTGCCCACATCAATGTCCATAGTAATATATAGCTTATTTGATT
>NZ_JBALMU010000093.1:0-11123 GCF_036962285.1 Bacillus sp. JJ634 | reverse complement strand
ATTTTCATTTATTATACACTATTTTGGTAAAAAAAGTAATGAAACTAATTTCCTATAACTATATGCTTGCTTACTATAAAAAATGTCTTAAGAATTTACCAAAAACAGATTAATCCATATTTAATGAATAGTGAAATCCCAGTCTCAAGCTTTTACGAAGACAAAAAAGCTAAGTGGGGGACGAATCTCCCCCACTTACAGAAGCCTTACTCTATTTCTCTATCCATTCCGTATGAAATAGTCCTTCTTGATCAACCCGTTGATACGTATGGGCACCAAAGTAATCGCGTTGCGCCTGAATTAAATTAGCTGGCAGTATTTTTGTACGATAACTATCATAATAAGCAAGTGCCGCTGAGAAACATGGAACTGGAATCCCTTTCATGACTGCTGTTGCAATCACTTCACGCAGAGCCATTTGATAGGTTGCTGCAATTCCTTGAAAATAAGAATCGAACAGCAAATTGTCCAAACTCGGATTTCGATCATACGCTTCCTTAATTTTTTGTAAAAATTGCGCACGAATAATGCAGCCGCCACGAAAAATCATCGCAATATCTCCATATTGCAGATTCCAGCCGTATTCTTCTGAAGCAGCTTTCATTTGAGCAAAGCCTTGAGCATATGAAATAATTTTACTCATATACAAGGCTTGACGAACCTTTTCAATAAGTGCCTGTTTATCTTCAATATACGCTATGCATTCCGGCCCTTGTAATTGCTCACTTGCGACCATACGCTCATTCTTCAACTCTGACATATAGCGAGCAAAAACAGATTCTGTAATAATAGACAGTGGTACACCTAAATCTAATGCATTTTGGCTTGTCCATTTGCCTGTTCCTTTTTGACCCGCTTGATCTAAAATAACATCAACAAGAGGCTTACCTGTCTCGCTGTCGTATTTTTTAAAAATATTAGCTGTTATTTCCATTAAATAACTATCAAGTTCCCCTTTATTCCAATCGAAAAATACTTTATGAAGTTCCTTAGTTGACAGATTGAGTACATGTTTTAATAAAAAGTAAGACTCTGCAATCAACTGCATATCTCCGTATTCAATGCCGTTATGGACCATTTTTACATAATGTCCGGCTCCATCTGGACCGATATATGTACAGCAAGCCTCTCCTGCTACTTTGGCCGAAATGGCTTGAAAAATCGGCGCTACCAATTCATAAGCTTCCTGCTCTCCCCCCGGCATAATAGCTGGTCCTGTTAAGGCTCCTTCTTCACCGCCAGAAACACCTGTCCCGATAAAATGAATGCCCGACTCCTTTAACTCTTGGTGGCGCCTCTGTGTGTCTTTAAAAAAAGTATTGCCACCGTCAATAATAAGATCTCCTTTTTCAAGCAAAGGCTTTAATAAAGAAATCGTATCATCTATCGCCTTTCCTGCTTTTACCATCAGTAAAATTTTCCGTGGTCTCTCTAAGGAAGAAACAAATTCTTCTAATGAATAGGCTGGAAAAATACTTTTTCCTTGTAACTCCTTCATCATTTCCTCTACTTTCGAACGGGAACGATTATATACAGCGACACTATAGCCTCGACTTTCTATATTAAAAACAAGATTTTTACCCATTACAGCAAGACCAATAACACCAATTTGTTTCTTTGCCATATGACATTCACCTCTTTTTCGTTTCTCACTTATATAGAAGTTCTTTTCTGACCCTTGTTTCAGCCTTCATGTTTTAATTTCTGGTCAATAATCTTTTTAATAGCCATGTTATCAACAATGTTCATCCGCAAAATTGTTTAAGGGAGCATTTTAATTATATTCTCCCCATTGCATTAAATTTCAGTTCAAAACAACTCCTTTTGAAGTTTATATAATCAATTTGATTGTTTCTTATTATATTTTTCGTTCTGCTTGTATAGCGAAAAAGGCGTCTGCAATTATAGTTGCAGACGCCTCAAGCCAAAACTCTTATAAATTTTTTGCAGATTATTCTCCGGTAACAACTTCGATAATTCCCAGCACCATTTCAGCAAGCTTCGTTAATTCTTCCACTGGAATTTTTTCGTTTGTTGTATGAATTTCTTCATAACCGACAGCTAAGTTAACTGTTGGAATGCCAAATCCAGCAATTACATTGGCATCGCTGCCACCGCCGCTTTGTTGTAATTCACATGGGCGATTAATCTTCTCTGCTGCTTGTCTGGCTACTTCTACAACATGATCACCTTCGCTATATTTAAAGCCAGGGTACATGACCGTTACATCGATCTCAGCACGCCCGCCCATTTCTGCAGCCGCTGTTTGGAAAGCTTCCTTCATTTTTTGAACTTGCGCTTCCATCTTTTCTGGTACAAGTGAGCGAGCTTCTGCTAATATCTCAACGTAATCACATACAATATTCGTTTGTTGTCCACCTTGGAAACGACCAATATTCGCTGTTGTTTCAGAATCGATTCGACCTAAAGGCATTCTAGAAATGGCTTTAGCCGCAATTGTAATCGCTGAAACTCCTTTTTCAGGAGCAACACCTGCATGAGCCGTTTTTCCATATACTTTTGCTTCGAACTTTGCTTGTGTTGGCGCTGCTACAATAATATTCCCAACTTTTCCATCACTGTCTAGTGCATAACCATATTTCGCTGTCACTAATGAACGATCTAACGCCTTTGCACCGACTAAACCAGATTCCTCGCCGACTGTAATAATAAATTCTATTTTTCCGTGAGCAATCTTTTGTTCTTTAATAACTTTTAGCACCTCTAACATCACTGCAAGTCCCGCTTTATCATCCGCTCCTAATATTGTCGTACCATCTGACACAATATATCCGTCTTGAATCGATGGTTTAATACCGTTCCCTGGTACAACCGTATCCATATGAGATGTAAAATAAATCGTATCTACACCTTCTTTTGTAGCTGGAAGGGTACAAATTAAATTACCTGCACCGTGACCTGTGATTGCTGTTGTATCATCTTCAAATACATCTAAACCAAGCTCTATAAATTTTTCTTTTAATACTTTGGCAATCGCTGCTTCATTTTTCGTTTCCGAATCAATTTGAACCAATTCAAAAAATTCTTCTACTAAACGATTTTCATTAATCATCTTTATACCCTCCAAAAAAGTTATCCTACCTTAGTATACTTCTTAGAAAATAAACCGGCAAATATTGTGAAACAAAGCTAAAACAAAAAAAGCCCAAGGCCATTATGCCTTGAGCTTCTATGAAAAAATCGTGTATTACAATGGAATGTTTCCGTGTTTCTTCCAAGGACGATCTTCTTTTTTATTGCGCAGCATTTCAAGAGATTGGATGATTTTGATTCGTGTTTCACGAGGATCAATAACGTCATCCACCATTCCTAAGCTTGCTGCAACGTATGGGTTCGCGAATTTCTCACGGTATTCTTCAACTTTTTCTGCACGTGTTGCTTCTGGATCTTCACTGTTTGCAATTTCACGAGCGAAAATAATGTTAGCCGCACCAGCAGATCCCATAACCGCAATCTCAGCATTTGGCCATGCAAATGTAAGGTCTGCACCGATTGACTTACTGTTAAGTGCAACATAAGCACCGCCATATGCTTTACGAAGAATAATTGTAAGCTTTGGTACAGTTGCTTCAGAATATGCATACAGCATTTTCGCACCGTGACGGATGATTCCACCATGCTCTTGCTTAACGCCTGGGAAGAAGCCAGAAACGTCTTCGAATGTGATAATTGGAATATTAAATGAATCACAGAATCGAATGAAACGGGATGCTTTATCAGAAGAATCGATATCCAGTCCACCAGCTAATACTTTCGGTTGGTTACATACAAGACCAACTGATTGACCTTTAATACGAGCTAAACCGATAACAATGTTTTTCGCAAATCCTTCTTGTACTTCCATGAATGACCCTTCATCCACAACTTGCTCAACAACTTTACGAATATCGTAAGGACGGATACCTTCAAATGGAACGATATCTGTTAAATCCGCACGGTAATCATCATTGTTGTCTGCTTCTAATACAGGTGGTTTCTCTGTATTATTTTGCGGTAAGTAGCTTAATAATTTACGTACATCTTTTAATACTTCTTCATCAGTTGGTGCTTTAAAGTGAGCGTTACCACTGATCGTATTATGTACAGTTGCGCCACCTAAGCCTTCAGACGTAATTTTTTCCCCTGTAACTGTTTCGATAACTTTTGGTCCAGTAATGAACATTTGACTTGTTTTCTCAACCATGAAAATGAAGTCCGTAATCGCTGGAGAATAAACTGCTCCACCTGCACAAGGTCCCATAATGACAGAGATTTGTGGAATTACACCAGAATAGATTGAGTTACGATAGAAAATTTGTCCGTATCCATCAAGAGATACAACCCCTTCTTGGATACGCGCGCCGCCTGAATCGTTTAACCCGATAAACGGTGCTCCATTCTTTGCAGCTAAATCCATAACATTGGCAATTTTCAGAGCATGCATTTCTCCAAGCGCCCCGCCGAATACCGTGAAATCTTGTGAGAATAAGTACACATCACGTCCATTTACTTTACCGTATCCTGTTACAACACCATCTCCAGGTCCTTTTGCTTTATCTAAACCGAAGTTTGTACTGCGGTGTTGAATAAATGGATTTAATTCAACAAATGTACCTTCATCAAGTAATAGCTCAATTCTTTCACGAGCTGTTAACTTTCCTTTAGCGTGCTGCTTTTCAATTCGTTCGTCACCGCCACCAAGCTCAACCTCACGGCGTCTGTCGTATAAATCATTAATTGTTTCGTAGATGTCTTTCATTATGGCTCCTCCTCTTATTCAGGTCTTTCTGTTAATTCATATAAAATACTCGCTGTAGACTTCGGATGAATGAATGCTACCTTTGCATGATGGGCACCCAATCGAGATGTCTCGTCAATCATACGTAGACCAGCTTCTTTAATTTGTTGAATGCGGTCTTCGATGTTATCCACACCTAAAGCCACATGATGAACGCCTTCTCCACGTTTTTCGATAAATTTAGCAATTGGGCTTTCAGGTGACAACGCTTCCAATAACTCTAGGCGAGTATTTCCTGCAAGGATAAATGCTACTTTAACTCCTTGGCTTTCTACTGTTTCAATGCCTTCAAGCTCTAACTTTAATGTTTCTGTATAAAGTGGTAAAGCTTCTTCGAGTGAACGAACAGCAATACCAATATGATCGATATTTTTAATCATTACCTAACCCTCCATGATGTACAATTAGTAAACGAAACATAACATAGTTCTACATTTCCCAACAAAACCCTCTAACTTTTCAAGATTGCTCAGACAAGTATTTAGCCTTGTTTCCGATTATTGTTCACGTTACAATAAAGCTAAACACATTCATTTGAAATTGAGGAGAGCACTATATGAAAAATAAAAAAATAAGAAAAATCATCGTATACTTAATGCTAATCTCGATGTTGTTAACAACATTACTATCAGGTATAGCCTTCTTAATGTAATGCTAACAAGAGTGAAGTCAAATGGCTTCGCTCTTTTCTATTTTCTTGTTTCATCGAATGGCTCTATATTTGTTTTGCTAATGTTTAAAAAATCTTTAAAGAAGAATCCCGTCGGAGCGTTAAGCTAAGCAATAAAGGAAGAATCATGACCTTTCTCTTTTTGCTTAGTTTAAGCTAGCCGCCGTTTTTCATTCCAGCTTTTCTACCATTAAAGGAATGTTTGAGCAATAAATATCTCTCCATTTCCTTCATAAGCTGAAGTAATGCCGCCCTCGATTCAAATTCTTCACGTGTGACAGGAAGTTGCATCTCTTTAAACCCTTGTTCCATCCCGTCCAGCTTCCGCAAATAAAAGCTAGCTGTGTTTTGCGGATGAACGTTTTCTGCTAACTCTTGAATAAAGTTGGCAAGGATATCACTTTGCTTCACAATACTTGGTATGTTCGTGACAAGAGGTAAAATTCGCTCGATAATTTCGAATTGCTTCTCGCGCATATCAAAATACCGATAGTAATAATCCTCTTCTCGTAAGAAATGATTTTCTACATCTCGAAAAGCTAAGCTTTTCGCTTCTGCTAACCATTTCGACGTTTCTGTCAGTTCTTTCCCATTCCAAGTGTAGTCATTATCACGCACGTACTTCACAATTTCCATTAAAATCGCGCTAAAGTTCGCTTCAACTTTTCGCTGATAAGATTTCAAGTCTTTCTCGACACTAGGCATATATATATTCATGACTAGCGCAACTCCAATTCCTACAGCAATTAAAATGGTTTCATTGATGAGCAAGTCAAGCGTGATACCATTTGACGAATAGAGATGAAGAATGATTACACTGCTTGTGACAATGCCTTCATTCACCTTTAATGCCACCGTAGTCGGAATAAACATCAAAAGAATTAATCCTATTGTAAATGGGTTGTAGGCAACTAACTCAAACAATAAGGTTGAATAGCCCATTGCTAGTAAACAAGCGAGAAAACGTGATGCAGAGGCTTTTAAAGACTTCTTCTGTGTCACTTGAATACATAGTATCGTAATGATACCAGCAGAAGGAAAATGATCCAGATTTAATAATTGGGCAAGAACAATCGCTAAAGTAGCACCTAATGCCGTTTTAATCGTTCGATAACCGATTTTAAACATTGTTATGTATCACCTGGATTTCTTTACTTCTATTATAATACTATCAGCAAATTCGACAATTTTATAGTCCTTTATTTAGGAAAATACTAAATTTTTTATTAACTTACAACATATTTATCCTTTTTTTTACAAAAATAAAAAAAGGTGATACATTCATCACCTTTTTTTACAAAACTATAAAACTTTTTCCAGGAATTCTTGCGCACGTTTGCTTTTTGGCTGAGAGAAAAATTCAGTTGGTGCTGAATCTTCAACTAGCAACCCTCCATCTAAAAAGAGTACGCGATCTGCTACTTCACGGGCAAAACCCATCTCATGTGTCACAATCAACATGGTCATTCCCGAGTCAGCAAGCGACTTCATAACAGCCAGTACTTCTTTGACCATTTCGGGATCTAGCGCTGACGTCGGTTCATCAAATAGAATCACTTCCGGGTTCATGGCTAACGCTCGTGCAATAGCGACACGTTGTTTTTGTCCGCCAGAAAGACGATTTGGATAAACTGCTTCCTTATCAGCCAAGCCAACCTTTTGTAACAGCTCACGACCCTGCTTCTCCGCTGCTTCTTTTGACATTTTCTTTACCTTCATCGGAGCATACGTTAAATTTTGCAGCACCGTCTTATGAGGAAAGAGATGAAAATGCTGAAACACCATCCCAACATTTTCACGGACCTTCATAATATTCGTCTTTTTATTCATAATGTCTTGATCTTTAAACCAAATATGTCCGCTTGTAGGCGTTTCAAGCATATTGATGCAGCGTAAAAAAGTCGATTTTCCCGATCCAGATGGACCAATAATGGCTACGACCTCACCTTGTTTCACTTCTGTACTAATCCCTTTTAACACTTCAAGTTTGCCGTAACTTTTATGCAAATCTTCAATCTTAATCACTGCGTCTCATTCTCCTTTCGAGCAACTTACCAAGAACCGTTAAAATCATAACCATGACATAATAAACTAATCCAGCTACAAGAATCGGCTCGAAAAATTTATACGTTTCTCCCCCAACAATATACGCGCGACGCATAATATCCGCAAGACCGATAATCGTTACAACAGCTGATTCTTTTGTTAACGAAATTAATTCATTCATAAGTGCTGGTAAAATATTTTTAATTGCTTGAGGTAAAATGATATTCAGCATCATTTGAGATTCAGGAACTCCAAGTGCAAGAGCAGCTTCTCTCTGCCCTTTATCAACTGCTTGAATTCCTCCACGAATAATCTCCGAGATATAAGCAGCCGAGTTTAACCCAAATGCTAAAAAAGCTGCTTCATACGCTTCAATTTGGATACCTAATATTTGCGGCGATCCAAAATAAATTAACATCAATTGTAGAACGAGCGGTGTTCCTCGAAAAATCGATGTATAAAAATCAGCAAACCAATTTAATGGTTTAATTTTACTAATTTTTAAAATAGACAATATAATCCCTAATATAAATCCAATAACCGCTGCGACCGAGACGACTTGCAGTGTCGTCGGTATCCCTTCCAAGATGTAAGGAATCGACGGTATAATCCTTTCAAAATCTAGATTCAACCTATTCATCCTCTCCAAAACATATTAGCTCTTTTGATTCATTCATCACAGGCTATATGCTATAATCTGTTGATTTTTAGCTCATGACATGTAACCAACAATCTTTTTAACATGGCTTTATCATAAAGCGCGGAAAAACGTTCAGAAGGTTTACAATCCCATTCTGAACGTTTTTCTCTCTGTATATTATTTATTTTCGCTATTCATCCATTTAGCAATTAACTCATCGAGTTCGCCGCTTTCTTTCATTTTTTTCAATTCAGCATTAAACTGCTCGGTTAAATCACTGTTTTTTGGAAAAGCGATTGCATAACCTTCTGCTTCTTCATCTGTTTTAATCGTATGTGCTACTAATGTTTCATTATTAGCTAAGTGTCCTTTTGCCACTTCATCTTCAATAATAGCTGCATCGACACGACCTACCATTAATTCTTGTACAATTTCATTCACACGATTGCGTTTTTCAATCGTCATAGTAATGCCGTCTTTATTTAATTTAGTTGCAAGCTCTTCTTGTACAGATGCTAATTGAACACCCACTGTCTTACCTTTTAAATCTTCCACCGTTTTAATATTGCTATCTTTTGTTGTTACAATCATGTTAGCAGCTGAATAATAATTATCGCTGAAATCTAACGTTTTCTTACGTTCTTCCGTAGCATTCATCGCTGAAGCAACCAGATCGACTGTGCCATTTTCAAGTGCTGTAGGTAAACTATTGAAATCAATATCTTGAGCTTGAATCTCATAGCCAAGCTTGTCTGCAATGGCATTAACGATATCAATATCTAATCCAATAATTTCATCGCTCTTTGCTGTATCTACAAATTCAAATGGTGCATAATCTGCTGATGTTCCTAGCTTTAACACTTTTTTCTCTTCGTTCTCACCCGTTTGAGCTTCATCTTTCTCGGAATTCCCGCATGCTGCTAAAATACCTACCAATAAGATAGAAGTAACTAGTAACATAAAATGCTTTTTCCATTGCATAGTTATTTTCCTCCTATAACTTTTTTCTTGTTATGTTAGTATGTGTCAAAGTGTAATTGTGCGCTGTTCAAATAATCATTCCGTTAATATTCATACACTCCCATGTATTTTAACACACTTTTATGATGATGCAATATATTGGTAAATTAATTTATAGTTAAAAATTTTCAGTTAATTACTATAGAACAATATTGAAAGAGCTGATAATGTAGCTATAGTGTCCTTCATCTTAAAGAAAACTATACAAAACAAAAAGATCCGTAAAAACGGATCTTATACTTCCTCACAATATTCATCAAAATACGATTGAAGCTTCTCAACAACAGACATTGGATGATGTCCTTCAATTTCATGACGTTCCACCATTTTTAAAATTTTCCCGTCTTTCAATAGAGCAAATGATGGCGATGATGGCGGATATCCTTCAAAATATTCACGAGCGCGTGCCGTAGCCTCTTTATCTTGGCCAGCAAAGACAGTTACAAATTGATCCGGGCGTTTATCATGGTGCATCGCATATGCCGCAGCAGGACGAGCAATTCCACCTGCACAGCCACAAACGGAGTTTACCATAACAAGTGTCGTTCCCTTTTGTGCTAACGCCTCGTTTACTTCTTCTTCTGTTTTTAATTCTGTATATCCAGCTTTCGCAATCTCATCACGTGCTGTTTTTACCACATCATTCATTAAGAAATTAAAATCCATTCCCATCTCCATACCCCTTCCATATTCGTTTCTCCTCTATCATAACAATTGATTTTCACTGATTCAATTAATTTACTTAAGAAAAGCAAAAGCTCCTTGGTTCCCCCTGTACATGCTGGCAGTCAGTCCACTACAATATATTAAAATACTTTCTGATTTGACAAAAAAAAGGGACTCCTCATCATCTGTAGAGTCCCCTTCCCTTATTTCTTTTCGAAAGTGTCTAAAAACGTTTGAAATACTTCTTGAACAGCTTTTGTAATCGTTTGATCCCCTGCCATGATTTGATTTTCAAGGACAGGCAACAATTGCTTAATCGTACTATTCTTATAAAACAGTTGATGAAGTTGACTATTAATTAAGGAATGGAACCACTCTCTCGATTGCATTCTTCTTCGATCTTCAAATACTCCTGATTGCTTCGTTGTTTCAGAAAACTCCTGCAACATATTCCAAACATCATCAATGCCTTTACCTGTAACGGCAGAGCATGTCAGAGCTTTAGACATCCAGCCTTTTGTTACAGGCTGTAAGAAATGAAGAATTCGGCTGTACTCCGATCGCGTTTTGATAGCACGTGGAAGATTATCTCCATCTGCTTTATTCACAACGATGCCATCAACCAATTCCATAATTCCCTTTTTCATCCCTTGCAGCTCATCACCTGCTCCAGTTAGTGCAAGCATCATGAAAAAGTCAACCATCCCACGAACAATCGCTTCACTTTGTCCAACCCCAACTGTTTCAATAAGGATAACATCGAAACCAGCTGCCTCACAAAGAAGCATTGTTTCACGCGTTTTTCGATGAACCCCACCTAAAGTTCCTTCAGATGGAGAAGGGCGAATGAAAGCGCGAGGATTTCTCGCCAGCTCTTCCATTCTTGTTTTATCTCCTAGAATACTGCCGCCATTTACAGATGAGCTTGGATCGACAGCAAGTACAGCTACTTTATGACCTAAGCTGCATAAATAGGTCCCAAATGCTTCAATAAACGTACTTTTTCCAGCCCCCGGCACACCGGAAATCCCGATTCGTAAAGATTTCCCCGTGTGCGGCAAAATAGATTGCAATAGCTCTTGAGCCAGCTCAAAGTGGTGCGCTGCGTTACTTTCAATTAGAGTAATTCCTTTTGCAAGTTTCGCGCGTTCTCCTTTGAGAATACCTGCTTTAATATCCGGTATCGAAATGGATTCCCTTTGTTTTTTAAGAAAACGGTTTTTAGACGCTTGATTTTGGTCGGCAGCTAACTCGACCCCTTTCATGATTGAAGAATTAAAACC
>NZ_JBALMU010000092.1:0-8035 GCF_036962285.1 Bacillus sp. JJ634 | reverse complement strand
TTTAATTTTAAACTTATTAAAATGACAATAATCATAACAAGATCCATGGCAAACGGATCATTTCCGAGAAAGTGCAAAGCGATTAATGTAATAATAGCACCTAAGGTATTAGTTTGTACTTGATTCTAGATATGTTTCCATGTTCGGTAAATCGACGGTTGGATAGTAAAAATAGCAGCTATTCCAGCAAACACTGCTGATTCAAGATTAAATAAAGAACAAATATATAAAGCAAGTGTAACAGCAATTCCTGTTTTAATAACTCGTGGGTCTAACTTCACAATGCTCAAATCCTCCGTTTCAGACGAAAGTCTAATTCAAATCTTCTTGACTTTATAAATTGCCATTTCCAATATACATCTTAACACCAATTTTTTATTAATTTTGGATTAATATTTCTTTTTTGATAATGTGTGTTTTTAATGGATACGAAATAGAAGAAATAGATGTAGCTCAAATGAAAAAGACTGTCCCTAATAGTCATCGAATAGTGATGGCATAAGGATTCAGTCTTTTTTTGTTTTCTTTTTTGATATTGGCTTATTTTCCAATATAAACACAGATAACTTCATTTTTTGGGATAACTTCATTTTTTCAGGATAACTTAGAAATAAAATCTTAAACAAGAGAGGAGTACATGTATGAACATAAAATGGTCTTTATTAGTTATTTTCTTTGTCATAGTCACTGTACTGACTGGCTGTGACCCACTAATGGTTCTAGATCCTAAAGGACCTCAAGCCCAAACGCAAGCTAATGTGATTTGGATATCTATTGCGATAATGTCAGTTATTACTATTGTTGTTTGTGCATTTTTGGTTTTTGTGTTGGTAAAATATCGTGACTCTAAACTACCTAAAGATTATGAACCTCCCTACATTGAAGGGAATCACCTTGTTGAGTCAATTATTGTTGGGGTTCCAATTTTAATTGTCATTTTCTTCTCGGTAGTTACTATCATTTCGAATAATAAAGTAGAAGCCACTCCAGAAAAGTACAAAGGGCAAGATCCATTAGTCATTTACGCTTCAACATCTGATTGGAAGTGGCATTTTAGTTATCCGGAGAATGGGATAGAAACTGTGAACTACCTGTATATTCCGACAAAACGACCACTTGAATTTAAACTGTATTCATTTGGGCCTATCACGGCTTTCTGGGTTCCGCAGCTAGGTGGCCAAAAATATGCCATGGCCGATATGGTAACTACATTGCATTTAGCTGCTGACGAAGAAGGTGAAATGATGGGAAGGAATGCAAACTTTAGTGGAAAAGGATTTGCGCAAAATATGTTTCATGTCGAAGCTATGTCACAAGCTGAGTTTGATGACTGGGTAAAGGAAGTTAAAGACACAGCAGAGCCTATTACGGAAGCAAAGTTTAATGAATTATTAAAACCTGGTTATACGGGACAATTAACGTTTACCGGAACACATTTAGGTTTTTCACCAGCTCCTGAACATCACCACGGTTCAAAAGATTCTAATGAAGATGTAAATGATGAATATATGGAGCATGATCATGAGTCAAGTAATGAATCAGCACACAATTATGAATAGTTTCTTGGCTTACCGCAAGAAAAATATGTTTAGAAAGGAAACACAAAAGTATGGGTTATTTCGCTAAATTTGCTGTACCTCATCCTAGTCCCGCAATTTATGCATCAATGATAGCCATTGGTGTGACAGTGTTTTTGGTTATTTTTGGTCTAACGTACTTTAAAAAATGGATTTACTTGTGGAGTGAATGGATAACAACTGTCGATCATAAAAAAATTGGTACTATGTATCTAATATCTGCTTTGTTGATGTTATTTCGTGGTGGGGTAGATGCTCTGATGATGCGCACACAAACTGCCGTACCAGATAATAAATTATTAGATTCACAACACTATAATGAAGTTTTTTCAGCACACGGGGTTATTATGATTATCTTTATGGCCATGCCGTACATTATGGCTTTTATGAACATCGTAGTACCCTTACAGATTGGAGCTCGAGATGTAGCATTTCCACGTCTAAATGCTATCAGTTTTTGGTTGTTTTTTATGGGTGCGATGCTATTTAACATCTCTTTTGTAATTGGCGGTTCGCCTGATGCAGGGTGGTCATCCTATTTTCCGCTTGCAGATAATGAATTTAGCCCGAGTGTTGGGACGAACTATTATATGATTGCTATTCAGATAGCTGGAATAGGTACATTAATGACAGGGATTAACTTTATCACGACTATTCTTAGAATGAGAGCACCTGGTATGACATTAATGAGAATGCCAATGTTTACATGGTCAGCTTTCGTTACAAGTATTATTATCATTTTTGCCTTCCCTGTATTAACAATAGCGCTGCTTATGGGAACAATGGATCGATTATTCGAAACCAAGTTTTTTGCAACGACTGATGGTGGTATGGATATGTTATGGGCGAACCTATTCTGGGTTTGGGGTCATCCTGAAGTATATATCCTAATACTTCCTGCATTCGGTATTTTCAGTGAGATTATCCCAACTTTTTCGCGACGCAACATATATGGCTACAAATCCATGGTTATCTCAATGGTTGTAATCTCTCTCTATTCATTTTTTGTTTGGACTCATCACTTTTTCACAATGGGTCAAACGGCATATGTTAATAGTATTTTCTCCATCACAACGATGGTTATTGCTATTCCAACCGGTATTAAGATTTTTAACTGGTTGTTCACGATGTGGAAAGGACGAATTAGGTTTACCGTGCCTATGCTTTATTCAATCGCTTTCATACCACTTTTTACAATCGGTGGAGTGACTGGGGTTATGCTTGCGATGTCGGCAGCGGATTATCAATACCATAATACAATGTTTTTAGTAGCCCACTTCCATAATGTCATCATTCCAGGTGTAGCATTTGCCGTGCTTGCTGGCAGCACTTACTACTGGCCGAAAATTTTTGGTTTTATGTTAAATGAAAGAATTGGAAAATGGGCATTCTGGTTTCTAACGATTGGTTTTTCCTTAGCTTTCTTCCCTATGTATATCACTGGTTTAGATGGACAAGCACGTCGGATGTATACGTATTCTGAAGCAACTGGATATGGACCATTAAATTTTGTTTCCTTTATAGGGACGGCTTTTATGACCATCAGCTTTATATTGATCGTGTATACCATTTACTACAGCATTCGTCATGCTCCAAGACATGTTGGCGGTGATCCATGGGATGCACGTTCTCTTGAATGGGCTACTCATAATCCAGTACCTGAGTATAACTTTGCTATTATTCCGCAAGTGGATTCAAGGGAACCATTTTGGGATGCTAAATACAAAGGACATGAATTATTCAAAGGTGACTATAAGAAAATTCATATGCCTAATAATAGTGGCGTACCGTTTATCATGTCTGCTATCTTCTTTGTGTTTGGATTTGCGTTAGTATTCAGTATGTGGATTCTGGCAGTCATTTCGTTAATCGGTATCTTTATTTGTATGGCCCATCGTTCATTTGAGATTGATCATGGACATTATATTTCTGTAGAAGAAATTAAAGAAACAGAAGTGAAAATGGGAGGTAATCATAAATGAAAGTAGATCACTCGCAGCCTCTTGAATATAGTACGGAACAAAATCGTTTGAATATTTTAGGCTTCTGGATTTTTCTTGGTGCTGAAATTATGCTCTTTGGAACACTTTTTACATCTTATTTCACATTAGTGGACCGTACAGGTGACGGTCCTACCGGGGCAGAAATTTTTGAAATCTTCCCCGTACTTATGGAAACTTTCTTGCTCTTAACAAGCAGTTTTGTCATTGGACTCGGCATTCATGCTATGCGACTTGGAAACAAGAAGGCTATGTTAACGTTCTTTGCCATTACCCTTCTCCTTGGACTGGGATTTTTAGGATTTGAAATTGATGAGTTCATTGTTTATTATCACGAAGGAGCTACCCTGCAAACTAGTGCCTTTACATCGATGCTCTTTACAACATTAGGAACGCATGGGGCTCACGTTACACTAGGATTTTTCTGGGGATTATTTATTATCATCCAGGTGGCAAAGCGCGGGTTAACGCCTGAGACGGCCAATAAATCATTCATTTTCTCTCTTTACTGGCATTTCCTGGATGTTGTCTGGATTTTTATTTTTACCTTTATCTACTTGGAAGGGATGACACGAGTATGAGAGAATTATTTCCAGCCAAACAGGTATGGGGCTTTATATTATCACTGGTCTTGACGGCAGCGGCCCTTCTAGTTTATTTCTTCAATATGTCGAGAACGATAGGCATGACGATTTTTATCGTGACAGCATTTATACAAGCATCTGTTCAACTCGTTGTGTTTATGCATGCTCGTGAAACAGATGATAGCAAATCTATTTTCGCGAATATATATTACGCCTTACTTATTGCCTTAGTGACGATTTTCGGTACACTATTATGTATGCTTTGGGGTTGGAAATACTGATCGGATGTATCGAAGGGGACCTCTATTTGCCGCGGCGGGAAAAGAAAAGTTGGATTTTGAAAAATATAGTATGAAACAAGCGTTCATTAAGTACAATTGTTACTTGATGAACGCTATTTGAGTTAGATTAAGGGTTCACTCTAAATTAAAACATTTCTATTACACAGGTTCGAAATAAATCTGCTGATGGTGATAATGTATGTCCATTTAACCAGGCGATGCCTATTTCCCTATGACAATATGGTTTGGAAATTGAAATTTGTTTAATCTTATCCGAGCTGATTCCATGAAATGCTGGAATGATGGTAACTCCAAGCCCGGACGAAACAAGACCAGCCAGAGTAGAAACGTCTTCTCCTTCAAATTTTATTCTCGGAGTAAAGCCTGCTTTTTCACAAAAGTTGTTAATGACCCCTCTCATCCCTAGTCCTTTCTTAAAGCCAATAAAATTGTCATCGGATAATTCACTAAGGACTACCGAAGACTTTGATGTGAACCGATGGTTGGCAGGTACATATAAGAACAGCTCCTCATCCATTAATGGATGCCATGTAATATTTGGGTTATGCTCAAATGAACTAATCAGACATAAATCAACTTCTCTGTTGAGGAGCTGCTGAATGCTGTTTAATGTTTTGTTCTGATAGAGTTGAATTTCCACATGAGGATATTGTTTGTTAAAATTGCTGATTATTTCAGGCAAAATAGTTATGCCTAATGTTTGTAGAAAAGCAAGAGAAACGGTTCCTGTATATGGATTTTTCAACTGATTAATTTCCTGGATGCCAATCGAAATCTCATTTAATCCATTTTCAACTCGTTTCAAGAAAAGTCGCCCAAACTTATTTAGCTGAACGGAACGTCCAGTCCGCTCAAAAAGTGTGACTCCAAGTTCTTCTTCTAATTTATGAATAGAACGGCTGAGGGCAGGTTGAGAAATGGCTAAGAGCTCTGCCGACTTTCTAAAGTGTTCTGTTTTTGCGACTACACGAAAATATTCAAGTTGCTGCCACTCCATTTTATACGCCCTCTTTCCTATTGATAATGAAAAGGTATCATTTTCATAATTATAATGCAATAGACGTTATCCTTATTTAAGAAGTACACTGAATGTAGATAAAAATAAGGAGAGGTTTTTTATGCAATATATCGAATTTGGCACCCCTGCATATCGTCGGATCTTCCTGAGCATGCTGTTAGGAAGTACCGTTACTTTTGCGATTTTGTACAGTCCTCAGCCGTTAATTCATACCTTTTCCAAACAATTTAATATATCGCCATCAACGTCAAGCTTAACAATTTCTTTTGCAACAGTCGCACTGGCAGTTAGCATGCTGTTTATTACAGTATTTTCAAATGCTTGGGGTCGAAAGAAAATCATGGGGATATCTTTACTTTTAACATCACTAGTGGGCATTTTAGCTTCTTTCAGCCCTGATTTTGAAACTTTGATTTTTTTACGGATAGTACAAGGAATTGCTATGGGCGGCTTTCCGGCTATCGCTATGACCTATTTAAGTGAGGAGGTTTCTCCAAAGCATATTGGGCGAATCATGGGTATTTATATAGGTGGTTCTGCTTTTGGCGGTTTTTTAGGGCGGGTAATTGTCAGTACATTAACTGATTTTTTCTCATGGCATATAGCTCTTTTAGTTTTAGGGTTATTTAGTTTAATAGGCAGCTTGTTGTTCTGGATTTATTTGCCTGAATCCCAAAACTTCAAAAAGGCAAACCTTTCATTTGGTAACTGGGCAACAGGAATATCAAGCGGTTTAAAGAATAAAAGCTTATTTTGTATTTATGGAATGGGTTTTTTATTAATGGGTGTCTATGTATCCTTATTTAATTATATTGGTTTTCCCTTATCAAAATCCCCATATTATTTAAGTCAAACCGCGATTGGCTTTTTATTCATTTTTCAATTGACTGGATCATGGAGTTCGTATCTTTTTGGGAATCTTACAGAAAGATATTCACGTTCTCGTTTGGTGAGTGGGGCTATTGTCATGGCTCTGATTGGCTCTTTGATGACATTATCAAGTAATATCTTTCTTCTCATTATAGGACTCGTTTTATTTGCATCCGGATTCTTTGCGGCTCATAGCATAGCAAGTGGCTGGATAGGCATCATTTCACCCCCTCGTTCAAAAGCATATGCTTCATCTTTATACTTATTGTTCTATTATATTGGATCCAGTCTAATTGGTTGGTTTGGCGGAGTATTTTTAAGCCATTTTGGATGGGGTGGAGTTATTTTTATGATTTGCGGGCTATTAATCTTCACTAGCTTACTGGTAATTGTAATAAGTCAATCCCTTCGTTTATCACGGATGGAAGCGGTTCAAACGTCGGAAACAAATCTAGAGCGTACTTCTCTCGAAAATCAGCGTAAGGAACGTGCTTAATTAAAAGAAAGGAAGTGTCAAACACAGTAAAAAGAATAAAGGAGAGAAGTAACATGGAACGTTAAAAAACATATATTCCTGTGCTAAGTAGGGATATATGTTTTTTGATTTTTGAATGCTCAATAGTTAATCAAATAGTAGGGGAATCGGTCTATAGTCTAATAATTCCATTGGTATATTATAAGTGATTCTTTCAGACGTGTATTCAGAAGATGCTTTTATATTATCATTCATCCGTTGTTTAATCGAGTTTTTTAAAGTTATTTTAATTTTTTTATATATTGTTCAACTAGACGATTCAACCGCTCAATTTGAAACGCATAATTATAAATGGATGAGCCGATTACAGCGAGTTGGATTTTTTGTTTATGGTCTTCGTTATAAGAATAAATAACTTTTTCTAAAAAGGAAATTGTTTGCCCCATAATATCGCCTTCAAGTTGGGGTTCATCAATTTTTATTTTTCCATCGTACTTTAATAAAAAAAGTTCATGATACTTGATTAAATGTTCTAAGTGTTGGTCAAATAACAAATTTTCTTCTGTGCTTGGTTTACTTTGAAAATAAAAGGAGTCAATATTTTCTAATACAATAAATCCTTGGTGAAGGGATTTAAGCATTTGCTTGAACACGACAATTTCGCGTAAATTCATGTTATTTAATTTTGCCATTTTTTCACGTTCTTCATCAAATAGCTTATATTGGTCTTCTAATTTTAAAATATCATTTTCTAATTGCTTCAGTTGATCTTGGAACGATTTTTCTGTCATTTCATTGGAAATAGCCGTTCGCATGAGGAGTGACATATTTTGAAAAATAGTATGAACTTTCTCTATGTAATTTTTCTTGTAATTGGGTGGAAAAATAAAAATATTCACTAATAAAGCTGATGTCATTCCGATTAAAATAATTCCAAAGCGATGCAAAGCAAAGCTCAAATCCTCATTTCCGGGTGCACTCATGATTGCGAGTACGGTAACTAATGTAAGTGAAATGGTTTCCTCCATCTTTAATTTTAAACTTATTAAAATTACGATGATCATAACAAGACCCATGGCAAACGGATCATTCCCAAGAAAATGCAAAGCAATTAGTGCGATAATGGCACCGAGGGTATTTGTTTGCACTTGGTTCCAGATATGTTTCCATGTTCGGTAAATCGATGGTTGGATTGTAAAAATGTCAGCT
>NZ_JBALMU010000091.1:0-10981 GCF_036962285.1 Bacillus sp. JJ634 | reverse complement strand
ATGAGTACATACTAAATTGGAGGTTTTTGTTTGTTAAACTTATGTTTAAAGCTGTGTGAGGAAATTTCTTAATTCATTCAAAATCTTTTCGGAATAAGAGCTAGGTGAATGATTAGGTATTAATTAAAGAAAGAGGTTGCCCTAAAAAATCATCTTATACCATTTTCTATGGACAAGCCTCTTCAACCACTTTTAAAGCCTAAACATGATTTTTCAGCGGAATAAATATATTAGACAGATCTGTTAAACGGTTTATTAAAAAGAAAGCACAGCTGCTGGACAATATGTTAAAGTATTTTTCATTCAAAATCATCCGGGTTCTTTTCATCTAAGATTCCTCGTTTAGAGTCGAGAGATGCTGGTCTTTCTTTCGAATTTGACGCCGGTGATAAAACATTTCCATCAGCGTCATACTTTATTTTATTTTTTTCATCCTTCATTTGGTAACCCCCTTTGGCAATCTTTTTTAGTTTGCCCCACCCCTAAAATCTTAAACGGACATTTTTGAATGTTAATTCAACTAAACTCACCCGACAAAAAAGTTCTTCCACTTATTAGATAAACACTACCCAATCCGTTTAAGTACATTCGTTCACAATGTCAACATGCTAAGGATTTAAAACAATAGCCGATTCATTTTTTTAATATGCCAACATCAATCCCAGACATGATATAAGGAATTGCTGATTTGATAAATTCTTCCGGCGACAGCTCCTTACTATCTCTTCTCCATTCTACAGACGCACCGTAAATTCCCCAGCTTAATATGACAGCTGTAATTTTTAAAGATTTCCCCTCTTCAGTTGTACTTTGTTTTAACAACATTTTATAAAAAATGATTTCAAGCTGTTCCCTAATAATACGTGCAATGGTATCTTCGTATCCTCTATGACAACGATTAGATAATGACGTTTGAAAATTTGTTATAGCAACGAAGATACTTACGAGCGCTTTTTCATTTAGTTCGTCATTCTGGTAGGAATCAGAATTCAAATTAACTAACAATACTTCTGATAATACCTTCTCTAATAAGTCATATATATCCTTAAAATGATAATAGAATGTTGCACGGTTAATCATGGCTTCTGCAGTTATATCTTTTATGGTAATCTCTTTGAATTCTTTTTTACCTGAAAGTTCAATGAAAGAATCCATGATTAATTTGCGAGTACGTAGAATTCGGGGATCTGTCTTTGATTGAGTCATATCATCGTCCCTCCTACTTTTTAAACAATTTTTTCGATGTGTTGTATAAACGACAAATCCAATTAACTATTGGTTTATTGGTGGTTTCATTATGGCTTAAAATAGAATTGCAAAGCAAACTATAAGGCGCGGAATAATAAGCAGCTGGAATTGTCAGCTACGGTTCTTCCCTTAAGTTACAGCAGCTAACAATTTGCGTTTGATTCTAACCGTATCAAAAGTTTCAACAGTAGGAACTCAGCCAGTACTAAGTCTTTTTACTAATTTTACAGAGATGGGGGAAAATGAATTGAAAAACAATAATATGATTTGTGATTTAGAAACAGGTGTATGCGGAGCAGCTGGAGAGGAAGAAATGGAGGTTATTGATTTTAATCAACCAAAGAAATCGATTAATCTCTATTATGTAACTGATCCAATTTGCTCTCATTGCTGGGCGATTGAACCCACTCTTCGTCGTTTTAAAGAACAATACGGATACTATTTTAACTTTCATACAGTCATGGGAGGACTACTGGAAAAATGGCATGACGGACCAATTGATCCTGCGAACGGAATTTACAAACCCGCAGACGTTGCTGGTCACTGGAGGGAAATTGGAGAATATTCACGTATGCCAATTGATGGGTCACTCATGATTGACAATCCAGTTCAATCATCCTACCCGCCCTCGCGTGTATTTAAAGTAATTCAAAAAAATCATAATGATGCATTAGCTTATGATTATTTACGACGTGCAAGAGAAGAGCTTTTCGCATTTAATCAAAATATTTCAGATAAATCCGTTTTGATTGAAATAGTAAATAAACTTGGACTTGATGGAAAAACACTTGTAAATGAAGCTGAACAACCATCTGGACAACAATTGTTAAATGAAGATTTTGGTCTTGCAAGAAGTCTAGGTGCTAGAGGATTTCCTACCATTATCATGATTAATGAGGAAAATAAGGGCGTGAAAATTGTCGGTGGTCGCTCGTTTGAATACTATGTTGACGGATTAAAGCAAGTTCTAAATGTGGAAGAACTACAACCAATCCAACAACCATCCCTTTCAAGCTTGCTTGAAAAAGAAAAACTTTTATTTTCGAAAGAGATTGAAATCATGTATGATGTTGAACAATCCGATATTGAAGCATTTGTTGAAACGGAATTAACACTAGGTACTTATGAAACGAAAGAAGTTCTCGGTGAAACATACTTTGTAAGAAAATAATGATTTAAAACACTTCCCATACCATAATTACAATTCTTCACAGGCATCATAAACAGGGATTGCTGCAGCAATCCCTGTTTAACTTTTACATCCGTTCATTCCATTTGTTTAACCTAAAACAAAAAGACTGTCTTAATAACGATTAATTTTAGAATCCCTCAAAAACATCAAGTTAAATTTTGAAGGGCAGTTAGAAGGTCCTTATTTTTTTGAGCTTTTAATGCTAATTTTGTAAGTCCATCATTTGGAATTTCCACATCTGTTTTAGATGAAGCAGTCTTATTTTTCATTTGCTTATTTTTAAACATGTTTTCACCATCCTTGTAGTTCGATTTAGTTATTGCCCTTAGATACCAACAATTATAAATACACTGCACAAAGAGATCAGCGTATTATTTTTTTGTTATTGGCATCCGCTATTTTAGTTTGCTTTCTTTTTTGAAGGCTATGCTATTTGATTTTCTTCTTCAACTTTCAATTTCAAGAATAGCCTCAATTTCTTCTTGAATCTCTCTATTCACCGAAAGAGAACGTTTTTTTCTCAATTCAAGATCCGTCTCCTTGTCAATGAAATGATTGGTATGCTTATCAAAACAATCAAAACAAATAGAGTAAAAATCTTTTTTCTCTTTCTTCAAAACATCAAATTCCCACGTTTCAAGTTCTAAATAACTTACTTTATCTTTTGTTTCTTTTCCACATAATTCGCAAGTTGCTTTCATTATAAAAACCCTTTCATACATCTACTTTTTATTTTTTTGCTAGATGGCGATCTTTAATTCTTTTTAAACGCCCATGATATTTCAATATATTCGCTTGCGATTGTTTGGCTTCTTCGCTAGTGGGTTGTAAGTTAGCAATATCCCAATAAGTCACGACTACGTCTAATACTTGGTCAAAGTATTGTAGTGGGCCATAATTCGCATCTATTGCAATGGTTTTCATTCTCTCGTTAAAGTCTGGCATAACGGCGCCTGGCATAGAGAAATTAATAATGACATCCTCAAAATAAACAATGAAATTCGGATCAAGTTCAAGATGTGCTTTCACTGTGTCACGATAGAATGCATAATGAAGTGCTTCGTCTTTCGCTAAACGTCGAAGTAATGTTGCTAAATCTTTATCATACGGACCCGCTATTTTAGCTACATTATTATAAAAAACGAGTGTAGCTAACTCTTGCAATGAAGTATAGGCCATTGTTGCTAGAGGGTTAGTGAAGTCTGGAAACCAACCGCTTTCAACTACTCGTCTCCTTAATTCATGCAATCTTGTAGGATTTACGTTTCGTGTCACCAATAAATACGTTTCAAGTAAGTTAGAGTGCTGGTCTTCTTCAGCCGTCCAAGCGCGTACGAAATCATTGATTACTTCCATTGAATTTTTAAATGTATAATCCAAATGCGAAGTATACCAAGGTAAATTTACTTCTGTAAGTAACGCTGTTTCTATCGCTACAATTACACCTTCTGGAAGAGTTACTTGACTCTCATCCCAAGGAACTCGTTTAAAGGACATGGCCTTGTCCCATGGAATAAATTCGTGATAGCTCCAGTCAATATTGGCAGAACGTTCTTTATGTAATCGATATAACTCTTTAATGCGAGGTTCTAAGCGTATATCCAAATCTGAATTTAACATGATTTTTTCTCCTTAAAGTGTTTTGCTGTCTAACTTTAAATCATTTGAATTTTCTTAACAATTATAATTTAAATCATAAAAGGAATACAAGATAAGATACCCATCCCCCGGCTGTTTAGTCATGAGGGACAGGTACAATCAGTAAAAATATATTTAGATAAAAAAAATAAAAGCCTCCTAATTCGGAGACTTTCTTATTAATCCTTGCTACCGCACATGAGCTGTGGATAAAAACGGATGAATAGTAACTTGTACATTTTGAGATTGCTGACGTGGAGGTGACTTAGGCTCAATAAATATAGTTGAGTAGCAGGACTCCACAATGGTAACAAAGTAGACTAAAAATAATATTTTCTTCAGTCAATGATCCAAAATAACTTCTTTTCTCCTTCTTGCAAGTAAATTCGGTGAATCATCACCATAATTGCAATACTATCATACATAAATCTTACACTATTACTATCCTTTAGTAAAGCTGCCCTCACTATTATCTCTAGTTAATTCTTATCATAAAATAGGAATAATCTAGTTGTATTAGCTATCAGGAAGTTCCGGGGAAGTACAGAAATAATAGAATTGTTTTCTTGTTATTATTATTTTATTAACACATTGTCCAATCTTTTTCAATATACCAGAATAGTATATAGCATCACTAAAACTAAGAAGGGATAATTATGAAGGTTTTAAATAGTTTCTTTAAAATAGGAGTTGTTTCTAATCTTGTTGTATTTCTTACGATGATGCTCCTCCCGGCTTTCATTATTACAGATCAATTGGATGTTTTTGAAAGAATCATTTTCTATATTTTCAAAAAATAAGTTTAATGTGCCTGTCCCCCAATCGTTAAACGATCGGGGGACAGGCACACTAGCCTCATGTTTCCTTTAATCTCCGACTCTTTCGCCATTAATATAATAAGCAGGTTCAGAGAAAGGAATAAACACGACCTCTACCTCATCAACACCTGTTGACATGATATATTTAGTAACAGATTGAGCGAAGCGATCGCGAGTTTCTTGCCCGCGTTCAAACCATTTTACTTCAATAAGCGGGAAAGCCGGAATTTCTTCCCCGTCAAATACAAACGTGGAATGAGGTACCTCGAACGTAAAATTATCTGTCCCGCATTCACAAATTTCTGCAAGCTCCCCTACTAATGGCTTGCTGATTCTTTTCATCTCTTCAATCGATACTCCTCGAATCACTAAGTGTGGCAATTGTATTCCCTCCATTATGTATCACATCATTTGTTAGCTTTCTACTAGAAATTTTATATCAAGTCTCTTGATAAACAAAGTCTTTCCTTCTTTTCTATATTGCAGATGTAGATTAAGTAGAACTCTATTAACCACTGCCTGTTCTATCCGTTTTATTGATATCGCAGCATTCTTGATGGAAAATATGAATGGTTGCCTGGATAGGGCCACACAAGGATGAGATCATTATGTCTAAACAGAAATAATTGATTGATTAAATCAGTAAAAAAAGGATTGCCGCAGCAACCCCTGTTTAATCTAAAAGAGTAGTTCAAATAAAACCATTTCTAAACTTTATTATTCAATCTTTAAGGTAATTTTCCCAAAGTTAACCGCATTTTCCATATAAATCAACGCTTCTATTGCTTCTTTAAGAGGATAACATTTATCAACATATGGAGAAATTTTGTGCTCTTCAAAAAATTGGAGCATCTCTTTAAAGTCTTCTGGGCTTCCCATTGTAGACCCTTTTATATCCAAGTGTTTAAAAAATATTCGTGGAAGAAGTAGTTCTTTAACTGTTCCGCTCGTAGCACCGAAATTAACGATACGTCCACCTGGTTTAGCTAAATTAATCAAATGATTGAAGTTTTCTCCACCAACGCTATCAATGATGAGATCAGCACCATCCATTAACTTTTTCATTTCTTTTACCCAGTTTTCCGAGCGATAATTCACCCCGCCTTTTGCCCCAAGCTGCTTTGCTCTTTCAAGTTTCTCATCGTTGCTAGATGTAACAAATACATTTGCCCCCTGTGCTACAGCAATCTGTAGAGCAAGCAGAGCCACACCACTTCCAATTCCAGGAATAAGAACGTTTTCTCCCTTTTTAAGGTTGCCTCTGTACATAAGGGAACGAAAAGCTGTTACACCTGCTAATGGTAAAGCAGCCGCTTCTTCCCAAGAAAGATATGTTGGTTTTGTAAAAACATTCTCTGCTGGAACAACTACATATTCTGCATATGTACCATCAGATGGCATTCCTAATATACGGTGATCCGGTCCATGGAAAGCTCGGCTTTCTCCCCAATTCAAAGCGGGGTTAATAACAACAGCACTTCCTACTTTAATTTCAGAAACTTGCTCTCCAACAGCAACGACCTCGCCTGCTCCATCTGCTCCTAAAATAGATGGCAGTTCCATCCCTGGATACTGCCCGTAAGTAATCCATAGGTCTCTTCGATTTAACGATGCATATTTAAGTTTTACTAAAACTTCATTTGCTTTTGGCGTCGGAACTTCCACATCTTCATATCTTAATTGAGTAGGTCCGCCTAATTCTCGCAAAACAATGGCTTTCATCTATTTTCCCCCTAAAAGTATGGATTGAACGAGCGTTCACTCGAATCTAATGTTAAAATATCCCTAATTTTCAGTATATTGTAACATTCAAACGATTACAAACGATTTACCTTATACTGAATATACAAAAGAACGTCATTTAACAGACTTAGTTAAGGTGCCTGTCCCCCAGCTGTTTAGGTTGATTACCTATTATAAATAACCTCATTCTATGTTCCGAATTCACCTAATAAATTCGCTGTTGCAGAAACAGACCTTATAGTTCAATAAGCTTCTATAAAGTATAATTAGACAATATCAATATGCTAATAGAAATAGGGGGATTATTATGCCATTATCCAATATACATTTATATACTTGGAAGTCCTTTTCAACATCACCGCCGCCACCGTTTACTCCAACTGTTGAATCAGCACTGAATAAGCTTATATTAAAAACAGATTAAGAATCTGCGAAATATAAGCTGTTTCGCAGATTCGAAGGAGTAGACGATGAAATCTAACATTCAGTTCCTATTATCAATGATCATCTTTGGTACGATTGGCGTATTTGTAAGATACATTGATTTATCTTCGAGTGAAATAGCTTTATTACGTGGTTTAATTGGCAGTTTCTTTTTAATGACAGTCATGTTCATGATGAAGAAAAAATTTTCATGGGCATTGGTTAAAGCAAATGCTTTGGTTTTATTACTTTCGAGTATTGCATTAGGTGGAAATTGGATTTTCCTTTTCCAAGCGTACAAGCATACAACCATTTCTAATGCAGCACTAAGTTATTATTTTGCACCTGTCTTTGTCCTGATTCTTTCGCCGCTGGTACTTAAAGAAAAATTATCTGCAAAGAAAATGATTTGCATTGGTATAGCCATGCTGGGTATGTTGTTGATTGTTGGTAATAGTGGTGTAAGTACATCTGGGTTAGGTCATTTACTTGGCATTGGCTATGGATTAATGGCAGCTATATTCTACGCTTCATTAATGCTATTGAACAAGTTCATCAAAAACATGGACGGGCTCGAAATTACATTCATTCAGCTTGGAACTTCGACCTTGCTTCTCATGCCATATGTATTCTTTACTGAAGGATTTGGCATTTTGGAAGCATCAAGTTCTTCTATTCCATTTATTTTAATCTTAGGGATTGTACACACAGGTATTGGATTTTTGTTATTCTTCTCAGGTATGCAGAAATTAAAAGGGCAGAGCATCGCTGCATTAAGTTATGCAGACCCCATCACATCATTAGTGATTTCTGCTATTATCTTGCAAGAACAAATGACAGCTGTTCAAATGCTTGGTGGTGCATTGCTGTTAGGCTCAACATTTGTTAGCGAAAATCAATCAATGAAATTTTCAAAGCGATTAAAGATAAAATCAGCTAAATAACATACAAAACAGCGGGAAGCATTCGTTTCCCGCTGTTTTTTTATATTAGAGTATTTTTGTTTTTCTTGATAATCTATTAGCTGGTTTATCCCCATAAACTCTCTACTTCAACCATTCATTAAAAACCGCATACTTTATTTTAATTTGAGAAAAATATAAGAAAATAAAATTAGGGGGTAACCGTAACAATGAAAAAAATATTTGCAATATGTCTACTATCTCTTTTATTTATCTCCTCAACAACTCTAGAGACAGAAGCTTTAACGTTTGATAAATTACCGGCCGAACAAACAACGAAACAATGGTCAGTTAAATTAGACAAAGCTAAACTAGGTGGTACAGGACTAGTAAAATCAAAACAAGGCAACTTCCATAGGTATTCTTTAAAGGTTGATAACATTGGTGAAGACGTGTTATCTGCAGAAATCCATCTGTTTAGAAACCAACCGAATTCTAAAACAAAATATGCACTATTTGGCTGTCCTGATCAAACTGATTGTAATAAAAACCACTTTGAACAATCAGTTTCTTTAGCAGAACAATTGAATGAGAAGATCCCCTATCAATTTCACAGTTTTCTTTTAGCTGAAGAAGCGTCTGAATTAGAAGTAGAAATTGTTTGGACTCAAAAAGGAAGTGAAGGCAGACCATTAAAAGAAAGATTTATATTCACTTCTAAATAATACAAAGGTGCCTGTCCCTCAATCGCTAAACGATTGAGGGACAGGCATCTAAGCCTTAATAAAGATTCAATCATTTGTTTTTAATCAGCGTAATATTCCAATCTGGTGCCACTTACTTCACAATTATCACAAATATAAAGTTGGATAATATAATCCTCTTCAAACACTTCTTCCTCGATATAAATGTTTGTTGAGTCACAGCCATAACATTTTTTACTCATATTAAACACTCCTTATTTCTACTAGTTGTATTCATTATTCCAACAATAAGCTAAAAATAAACAACAAGCCGTAGAACTTCTCACCTTGTTCGCTACATTCTTCAACAAACAAAAAAGAAGTTCTTTTTTTCATCAGAACTTCTAGTCAGCATTATAAAAATACAATAAATAAACTTTTAATAGAGTTTTTTATATATTGTTAATTCTACACTATTCCCCTTTACCTATCCTGCTTCGTTCAAGTACAAATCTGTACAACCTGTATGCTATAATTTGGAGGGTAAAATAAAAATAGAGGTGACCATTCTTGGCAATACATGTTGTACTATATCAACCAGAAATCCCGGCTAATACTGCAAATATTGCACTTACTTGTGCCGCAACGGATACAGCCTTACACTTAATCCGACCTCTTGGCTTTTCAACAGATGAAAAAATGATCAAACAAGCAGGTTTAGATTTCTGGCAGCTTGTAAACATAACGTATTATGAATCATTGGATGACTTTTTCTCAAAAAACCAAGGTGAGTTTTACTATATTGAGACGTTTGGTGAAAAAACACATTCAGCCTTTGATTTCAGTGATGTATCAAAAGAACATTATTTTATGTTTGGAAAAGAAACAACCGGTTTACCAAAAGATTTACTAGAAAAAAATGAAGATCACTTTTTAAGAATACCAATGAGTAATCATGTTCGTTCACTGAACCTTTCGAATACAGCTGCTATATTAGTATATGAAGCCCTGCGTCAGCAAGGATATCCCCATTTAAAATAAACAAAATCTTCCGTCTCGGAAGATTTTGTTTATCAATAAATTCATTAAGAACTACGTTACTTCGCCATAAAGTTACTTCTGCACGATCTGAATAAGGTTGCCGCATGTATCGTCGAAGACAGCTATTGTGACTTCGCCCATTCTTGTCGGTTCCATAGTAAACTTCACGCCTTTTTCCATTAATCTTTCGTACTCTTTGCGAATATCTGCAACGCCAAACATTGTTGCTGGGATGCCCTCGGCGAATATCTTCTTTTGATATTCCTTTGCTGCAGGATGGACATTCGGTTCGAGCAAAAGCTCAGTACCGTCTTGATCATCTGGAGAAACAAGCGTTATCCACCTAAATTCTCCGGCAGGAACGTCCTCCTTTTTTACAAACCCTAGTTTTTCTGAATAAAACTCCAGTGCCTTTTCTTGATCTTGTACAAATATACTGGTAACAACGATTCTCATACTGTCTTTTCCTCCTTTGATATTTGTGACACATGGTACTGTGCTGACAATCTGGCTGCAAGCAAAACAACCCGCTAATTCAATTTATAAGCACCTTGTATGTTTTTTATTTTTAACACGTTTCTTAATGAATAGCGAATCGCCATCATTTATTCCTCAATTAAATATTTCTCTATATCTTCTGGTGTATGAACCTTCTTTAAATCTCCTGCTTCAAAGAAAATACGATAAATATGCCCTTTTTCTTGCTCTTCTGCTCTCTCTTTATAATCAATAATAAGGCCAATATTATCGATGCCTTGCTTTTTTAGTTCCTGGATTAAGGTATATGTTTCATGGATTCCTCTTTTCTTCGTTTCTTCACTCCAATAGTCCTGTAATCGAAGTACAAGATCAAGTTTAGAATTCACCTTTTTGTAATTAGGAATATTATCGCTCTTAATTTGTAATTCATCAGCAATTCCATAAATGAAATGGTAATCATAAGATTCAATTGGAAGACTTTTAAAGGAACGTTTAATAATAGGATAACTTTCCTTTTTTAATTGGCTTGTCCATAATTCTTCTACATAATAGTCCAAATATTCACCATTACCTACTTTATCACTATTAAATGTAAATTCTTCTTGATCTCTATGTACTTTAAACGTGGCTCCATAACTTCCATCTTTATAGTTATAATATTTGTCTACTACTTCTACATTAATGTTGTACTTGTTTTCGACATGCTTTTCTAATTCTTGAGATACCGTAACTTTTTTCCACGGTACACCATTAAATGAAACGTATACAAAGCCCCCAAACACAATCACCGCAGCTAATACGATACCTAAAGTT
>NZ_JBALMU010000090.1:11770-12002 GCF_036962285.1 Bacillus sp. JJ634 | reverse complement strand
ATTGACACAGAGATGGTTCTGTTATATATTTTATATAACTTAAATAAATTGTTATACAACAGGGGGAAACGAAGATGGAAACGTATCGTGAAGCATATGAAAGCTATAAAAGAGCATGTGAAAATTACGGAATGGAGTCGATGACTTTTTATCATTTTGTAACACACTTAACGAAAGAACAATTGAATGAATATGATAATCAAGCTAGTTAATGAAAAAGGACGTGATGACT
>NZ_JBALMU010000090.1:0-11695 GCF_036962285.1 Bacillus sp. JJ634 | reverse complement strand
AAAAACAGGCAGGGTTTAATTATGTTTGTCGAAGAAAGTTTTTTGTTCATGTTTAAAGGACTTGCGGAATATCTTTGATAAAGAAGGCGTTAACAATATACAAATACTGTAATTAAGGGGGACAAGCATATGAGAGCTGCTCAAATTATTGAACAAGGAAAACCGTTAAGAATAGGTCATGTACCTGACCCAACTCCAGGTCCGCATGATGTCATTGTGAAAGTCGAAGCAAGCGGAGTGTGCCGTAGTGATTGGCATGCTTGGATGGGAGATTGGGAATGGATTGGTTTAAGTCCCGTACTTCCGATTATTCCAGGTCATGAATTAGGCGGTGTTGTTGAAGCGGTAGGAAGAGAAGTGAAAAACTTTCGTCCAGGGGATCGAGTAACGACTCCTTTCCACGAAGGGTGCTCACATTGTTTAAACTGTTTGAGTGGTCAATCAAATCGCTGTGATTCTTTACAAATTTTTGGATTTAGTTATGATGGAGCGTATGCAGAATATGTGAAAGTACCAAATGGGGATTTTAACTTAGTTGCTCTTCCTGATGAAGTGGACACGCTTACAGCTGCAGCTATTGGTTGTCGCTATATGACTGGCTATCATGGCGTCATGCGCAGCAATATTAAGCCAGGGAATTGGCTTGTTGTTCATGGTGCAGGAGGTGTTGGGCTATCTGCTGTTCAAGTTGCCAATGCGATAGGCGCTCAAGTCATTGCAGTTGATGTAGATGAGGCTAAATTGGACATGGCTAAGGAGGAAGGTGCCGTTGTTGGTGTGAACGCTCGCCAAGAAAATGTCGTGGAAGCCATTCGAGAAATAACGAAGGGTGGGGCACATGCATCCATCGAAGCACTTGGAATTCAAGAAACGATTTTAAATTCGGTCACTTCTTTACGCAAAGGAGGCCGACATGTTCAAATTGGTTTAACTACAAAAAATGAAGGGGGCTTAGTTGGTCTTCCGATTGATGCGATTACGGCGATGGAGTTAGAAGTGGTCGGAAGTCTAGGTAACCCTCGCTCAGAGTATAATGGTTTACTAGCATTGATTGCTCAAGGAAAGTTAAACCCAAAGTCACTCATTTCACGTGAGATTGCCTTAGATGATGTATCTGAGGTGCTTCATGATATGACAAGCTATAAAACATATGGGTTTAATGTAATTACACAATTTAAATAGAAGAGAGAGGACTTTGACACAGGCTTCTGGTTTGTGTCTATTTTTTTGAGTTTAAACTATTTTCTAAGCTACCAAATTTGGTAGCTTAGAAAATAGTTGATTAAATAAATGTAAGTAATATACCACCAATGGCTCCGCAAACAACAATAATCCAAGGGCGGAGCTTCCAAAACATAAGCATACTAAATAAGATGGAAGCTAAGGTAAAGTCAATGGAGGTTAGAATGGAGCTAGTCCAAATAGGATGGTAAAATGCTGAAATTAAAATTCCTACTACTGCAGCATTTATACCCATAAACGCCCCTTTAATTTTAGGATTACGACGTAAAGTATCCCAAAATGGTAACGTACCAAGGATTAGAAGGAAGGCGGGTAAGAATATAGCGATAGTTGCGACTAAGCCGCCTTGCCAACCATACATAATAGCACCTAAATAAGCGGCAAATGTAAATAAGGGGCCAGGTACTGCTTGGGTTACACCATAACCAGCTAAGAAAGCTTCTTCGCTAATCCATCCAGTGGGAACAAATTCTCGTTCTAGTAAAGGGAGAACAACGTGACCGCCGCCAAAAACTAAGGAACCAGATCGATAGAAGCTATCAAACATGGCTACCCAGTGAGATGCAGTTATCTCCTTTAAAATAGGCAATAGAATCAATAATCCAAAGAATAATGTTAAACATACGATTCCCACTTTTCGTGTAATGGGGAACTGGATACTTTCTTCGTCACTTTTAGTATGTTGTTTATATAGAAGATAACCAAGAAGGGCAGAAGTGCAAATAACAACTACTTGAGTAAGAATGGATTGCCATAAAAGTGTTCCTACTAATGCAAATAATGCAATGGTTTTTCTCTTTAAATCAGGAGTTAAATTTTTTGTCATCCCTAAAATAGCATGTGCAACTACGGCTACCGCTACTATTTTCAATCCGTGTATCCAGCCAGCTTCTCCTGTATCTAGCCCTTGAAGGAGTATAGCAAATAGTATGAGAGCAATTACGGAAGGAAGTGTAAATCCGATAAAAGCTACGATTCCACCTAGAATTCCTGCGCGCATAACTCCTATCCCAATTCCTACTTGGCTACTAGCTGGACCGGGTAAGAATTGAGAGAGTGCTACTAGGTCCGCATAGCTTTTTTCATCCATCCATTTTTTTCTTCGAATATATACCTCGTGGAAATATCCTAAATGAGCCACGGGACCGCCAAACGATGTTAATCCAAGTTTAGTCGAAACGAAGAGTATTTCTAGTAATGATTTAAATCTACTGTTCATATCGAGGTTCTCCATTCTTTTAATCTTGCAACGGTAAAATCAAATTTTCATAAAATGTAACATAGTGCATGGTTCGTTTTCAATTTGATTAATAGAAAATTTACATAGTTTTAATATAAAAAAAGCTTGTAGACAGACCCTGATATGGAGGCGTTGTCTACAAGATTTTATGAAGCTGTTTAAGATATTAATCAAACTGTAACTTATAATCTCCCTGCTTTTTTTATTGAATTATAAATGATATTATATACATTGGTTTTACATACATAATTTAAGGAGATGAACAGAATGGCTAAAAAGGGATACATTGTAATGGAAAATGGAGAAAAGATTGAGCTTGAATTTTACCCTAATGAAGCTCCCAACACAGTAGCTAACTTTGAAAAACTAGCTAATGAGGGCTTTTATGATGGAGTAGTTTTCCATAGGGTAATTCCAGGGTTTGTAAGCCAAGGTGGAGACCCTACAGGTACAGGAATGGGTGGAAGTGGTACTACTATTAAATGTGAGACTGAGGGAAATCCTCATAAACATGAAGCAGGCAGCTTATCTATGGCTCATGCTGGTAGAGATACAGGCTCTAGTCAGTTTTTCATTGTTCATGAGCCGCAACCTCATCTAAATGGAGTCCACACTGTCTTTGGTAAAGTGACATCAGGTCTTGAAACTGCAAGAGCTATGAAAAATGGTGACACAATGAAAGAAGTAAGAGTATTTGATGCGGAGTAATTAAATCATGTAAATGAGAGTAGGGCTGTTAATTAGCGCTGCTCTTTTTTTGTTTCTTAATTTATTTATAGCCTATTACAGTTTTTGAATGCCTCTAAGGATATTCCTGAGAAATCAGGGAAGAGGATAAAGATGGGATTATATACAATGTTTTATCAGGACCTAAATCAAATAAATAAAAGGACCCAACATATTTTATATTAACAAATATGCTATGTCCTTTTTCCAATTTATTTTATTCGGAATTTTGTAAGCTAGGAGAACTTCAACCTAAAGATCCTTAGCATTTATAAAAATTGACTAGTATCCATCCTAGTGGAACTTCTTCCCTTAACCTGCTTTAACGTCGCTACTATAAGAAAGCTAACAATCACCAATAAGAGCCATGAACTTACCTTTCCTAAATGAACGAGACTCCATGCTTCGGTTTGGTTTGGATATTTCCACGCTCCAAAGAACGTTGCGATATTTTCAGCTATCCATATAAAGAATCCGATGAGTACAAAAGAAAGTGCGAGTGGCATACGATAACGAGTTCCATCAACCTCGTATGTAACCCATGATTGCCAAAAGACGATCATTACAAGTCCAGATAACCACCAACGAACGTCAATCCAATAATGATGGGTGAAAAAATTCAAATAAATCGCAGCTGCAAGAGGTACAACTACCAAAAACGGGGGCCACTTAACCAGTTCAACTTTCAATCGCCTCCATGCCTGGCAAAGATAACTCGCTACACTTGCGTACATGAATCCACTATACAAAGGCACTCCAAAAATTTTGAAATATCCTTCCTCTGGATAAGACCAGGAGCCCATATGTACCTTGAAAAGTTCAAGAGTAAGTCCAATAAGGTGGAACAATGTGATAACCTTTAGTTCATCCCGTGTTTCAAGCCCAGAACGCACCATGTACCACTGCATCAGAAGGCAGATGATGAGCAGCCAGTCATACCGTGGCAGGAAGGGAAGTGGCATGATTTGTGTAAAAGCCAACGAGGCAAAAATAATGACAGGAAACAAACACGATAGGGCCTGCTCCCAACCAAAACGAACGGGTTGTTTTAGTGTTCTCATGATTGGTGCCTCCAAAAGTTTTTTCTGAATACATGTAAGTCCTGCTTATTGGGTGTCTTCGTCACTTTTGTATTCTAAAATATCTCCAGGTTGACATTCTAAAGCCTTACAAATCGCTTCTAAAGTGGATAATCGAATCGCTTTTGCCTTTCCATTCTTCAATATAGAAAGGTTAGCCATTGTTATGCCAACTCTCTCGGATAGTTCTGTCACGCTCATTTTCCTTTTCGCCAACATCACATCAATATTGATTATAATTGCCATTGTTTTCACCTCAGACCGTTAAGTCATTTTCTGATTTTATATCAATCGCTTCTTTTAACAGTTTTTGAAGAACAGCAGCAAAGACTGCAATCACCATTGAAGCAAAAGGAACAACCAATCCTATAAAGATGACACCCGGGGCGTCGTCTTTATCCGCAAATAGATAGAAGAGTGGCAAGACTAGCGCATGCAAGCTGCTGATTGTGATGGCGCAGTATTTGATTTTCTTTAAAGATTTTACAGATAATTCGGAGAAAGCTTTATTCTTGTCAATATATCTTAAAAGTTTAAATGCCTGATACAGAGCAAAGTAAAAAGGTATCGCTGATGCATAAAAAACGATGGAAACGAGATATTCTATATAAGCAAACTCTGGAAGCAATTGTGCTGCAACATTCCCTATCTCAGGTACCAAAAAGATACACAAAGCAAGAACTGGGATTCCAATAAAAATAACAGCTATCTTTAAAAAGAGTGTCGTAACTTGTTTCATAAAAAGCACCTCACTTATTTATTTTCAATTTGAATTTAACACGATATTTATCGTTTAACAATAAAAAAATATTTATTTTAATAGTATTTTTATTGTTATTTAATTATCCCTTTAATTTTAGAAAAAATAAAAAGCATTCCTCATTATTTACAGGGGAATGCTTTCTTTTTGATTACTATTTCGATTGCATGACATTTTTGCTAGAAAGAAGATTCATCTCTTTTCCGATTTTCACAAAGGTATGTAAAGCATATTCCAACTGTTCCTGCCGATGAGTGGCCATTATGGTTAATCGAATACGGCTCATGCCTTCAGGTACTGTAGGTGGGCGGATAGCTGGAGCAAAAATTCCTTCTTCTTCTAATCTTTTGGAAAAATGAACAGCATCTTGTGCAGAACCAATTAAAACCGCAAGAATGGGAGTGGAGCCATCTATAAGCGAAAAGCCTGATTTTTTCAATTCGTTCCGTAAAAATTCCGCATTTTCAAGCAGTCGTACGCTTCTTTCTCTTTCTTCACGAATGATACGAATTCCTTCTATACTCGCAGCGACAACACTAGGAGATAAAGCCGTTTGGAAAATAAAAGAACGAGCTTTATTGCGCAAGTATTGAATGAGGGATTGAGATGCCGCGACATATCCACCCTCTGCTCCAATTGATTTACTAAGCGTTCCCATTAATAAATCAATCTGATGCGTCAATCCAAAATATTCGGCTGTACCAGCGCCTGTTTTACCCAAAATTCCTGTAGAGTGTGCATCATCGACCATTACCATAGCTCCGTATTTTTGTGCAAGTGAGACGATAGCAGGGAGTGGAGCAATATTTCCATCCATGCTGAACACACCGTCTGTAACAATGAGCCTTCGTTGATAAGAGGTTGTATTTTGTAATTTTTTCTCTAAATCGTTCATATCAACATGATTGTAAATAACCGTATCAGCTTTACTTAAGCGGCAGCCATCAATGATGCTAGCGTGGTTTAGGGAATCGCTTAAAATAACATCACCCTGCTTCATCAAAGTAGAAATAATGCCGATATTTGCTAGGAATCCGCTGCTAAATACAAGGCTAGCCTCCTTTCCTTTAAAAGAGGCAATGTCACGTTCTAACTGTTCATGCAAAGAAAGATTTCCCGTCGTTAAACGAGAGCCGCCGCTTCCTGTACCAAATTGTTTGATTGCTTCAATGGCTTTTTCTTTCATACGTGAATCATTGGCTAAACCTAGATAATTATTAGAAGAAAATAGAAGAACCTTCTTTCCTTCTAGCACTGTTTCTGTATCACTTGCTGCATCTATCCTCCGCAGTGTTCGAAATAATCCTTGTTCTCGAATTTGCTGTAATTCCTGGTTAAGATAATCTGTCATGAGCTTGCCCTCCTTCTATGATCGGTTTCGTTTTCATATGTAATACAGACAGGTGTTGTTTCTAAATAAGAAATATAGTCATCTAGAGGACAATGTTGTTTAACAAAAAAGAGGCGTCCTCCACAATCTTCTCCAATATTTTTTAAGTGGGTAATCCGTATTTCGATGTTTAATAGATTATGAATGCCAAGCAGAAATAAAATCAGACTAGCGCGGATACCCGCAAGAAGGTAGCGCTTAAATCCAAATACAGCGACAATTGCTACAGCAATAGGAGCAGAAAGCTGGAATTCTGAGAGGAATTTTAATTGCTCCTGTAATCGCTATAAAACTAGCAAGAAAAGCAATCAGCGCAAGATCGTAAGTTGTCCATTTTTTCATAAGAGTCTCTCAATTGTAAACTATAATTAAATTAAGTTTACAATTGAGAATATTAAAACATAATACAGTGATATCGTCAATATAGGAAAAATTGAATTTCTTAATAATCCTGTATCTGGGTAGGGTGTTCTAGGAGGATAATTATGTTCCAATCTGTAGATGAGTTGGACATCTGAAAAAATGGCACAAATAACCGAGGTCCCTGTAGGGCTTATTTATCAAGCTGCATATTAGCTAGAAAAGCACCTACACTATAAAACGCTACAAGGGCTTTTCAAAGTTCTGATGCAGTAAATACAGGTGTTGCAATCAAGAATTTGTATTTGGTTCAGGAGATAGTTCGAAAGCTGAGAAGTGGACCTTTACACATGGTAGGACAATCTAGCTTTTCAGCCAGGTTATAAAATAAAAAGGGTAGTTAACAATAACAAATACGTACATTTAGTTATTCAATTGTATTTGCTAAGGGAATGGCTAAAATAGAACGAATGTTTTTGTTTTTGCTCCTGGTTGATATAATATGGATATTAAAGAAAGAAGTGTCATGCAATGAAAGTCCATAAAGGCTATTAGTTTCAAATCTAACTAATTGAACAACACTGCATAACTATATATTGTGACACGTAAAAGGGGATTATGATGGGAAAATTAGAAGAGATATATCCGCTCGCAATTGAGCAAACAAAACAAAAGGTTATCCAGGATATTGAGCGCTATTTAGAAACACAAGATAAGCTTCCTGCCTGGCAAACATATATTTCTGACAGACAGTCTTATATTGAGCAGATTTGGATTAATGTTTGGCTAAATAAAGCTTCAAATGATGTACCGAGAAAAGAAAAAAAGGCCTTTTTGAATGAAAAGGGATATGTTACCGAAGGGACAGATAAAAAGCTAATTAATCAATTATTCCGTAACGAATTAAGAAATTATTATCCCTTTGATGTGCTGCCTTGGCTGAAACAAACTTTATCTGAAAATGAGCAAGACTGGGAGCAAAGATATGTCAATGCAAGACAAACTTTCTTTAAAAGACAAGAAGAGAAGAGGCAAGCCGAACAGCGATGGCATATTCGAGAAAAACTGCAAAAGGCTGCTTATGACTTTTTGGATAAGAATGCTTTTTTTTCATATTTGCATGTCCGTTATCACGTAGCTCGAATGTTGTCTGATGATATTCAAAATAAGAAAAAGTATCATTATACAGAGCCCTACTTACTTGAAGAACCATTGAGGGTGCAGGGGGAGTTTAACGCGACAGATTATGTAATGCTTACTGATTTCTTTGAAGAATTGACAGGTGATATTCACTCGCTATTTGTTTGGGGAAGGAGCGACTTTGAATATGAAACCTATTTCTATCGCTATGAAAGAATTGTGTCGGAATTCATTTTAGACTTTGCTCCGAAAAAAGTTATCGAACATTTACCCGAGAAGCTAATGGAGGATTATACGGAAATTTATGGTGACCCTCTGACTATAGGAGCTTTAAAAGGGGTGCTGCGAGATGAATTGGCAGATTTATCTGAGGCTTGTTTTGATGAGCTTCAGGAGGAATACCTTTCTGATTTGTTAAGACTAGCAGAAGTTTCTTTTGACGAAACTTTGCATCAGGAGATCTTTGAGAAAGATGAAGCGACTAGAGAACGAAGACTGGCCGAAGAGTTGGCAGAGCAGGAACGCAGGAAAGCGGAAGAGGAAAGAATCCTTGATGATATTTTTGGCAAGGCTTATAGCGCGGCCCTAGGAAAGAACACGAGATATGTGCTCCATATTGGAGAGACAAATACAGGAAAGACGCATCGAGCGCTGCAAAAAATGAAGCAAGCTCAAAGTGGTTTATATCTTGCTCCACTCCGGCTTCTCGCACTCGAAGTTTATGACAAGTTGAATGCAGATGGTGTCCCGTGCTCCTTAAAGACTGGTGAAGAAGAAAAGCTAATGGAGAGTGCGAACCATATTTCCTCTACAGTCGAGATGTTTCGTGAGAAGGATTATTATGAAGTGATGGTCATTGATGAGGCGCAAATGATTGCTGATAAAGATCGTGGTTTCTCATGGTATCGAGCCATCACGAAGGCAAATGCAAAAGAAGTACATATCATTGGAAGCCAAAATACTAAAATGATGCTTCTTAATCTGTTAGATGGAGCTGATATTGAACTGCATGAATATAGCCGTGAAATTCCCTTGGAGGTAGAGAGTGGAGAGTTCAGTTTGAAAAACACGCAAAAAGGGGATGCCCTTGTTTGTTTTTCAAGGAGGCGGGTTCTTGAAACAGCTTCCAGTTTGCGACGAAATGGGCATAGCGTCAGTATGATATATGGCAGTATGCCTCCAGAAACAAGAAAAAGGCAAATTGAGCTTTTTAACCGTGGTGAAACATCCGTTGTCGTGGCAACAGATGCAATTGGAATGGGATTAAACCTGCCAATTCGTCGTATTGTTATCTTGGAAAATGAGAAGTTCGATGGAACGAGCAGGAGAAGATTGACCTCTCAGGAAGTCAAGCAAATTGCTGGGCGAGCTGGAAGGAAAGGGATTTATAATACAGGTAAAGTCGCATTTACATCTGATATTAAAATGATGCGTAAGTTACTGGAACAGGTAGATGAGCCGATTAAAACCTTTGCCATTGCGCCTACATCAGCGGTATTTGAACGGTTTCAGAAATATTATCGAAACCTAGGGACATTTTTTGAACTATGGGATAGATTTAATCCGCCAAAAGGAACAAAAAAAGCCTCTCTTTCAGAAGAACGAGAGCTATATGAACTGATTTGTGATACGGAAATTGAAGTTCGCTTTTCCTTGATGGATTTATATGGATTTCTTCATCTCCCGTTTTCAACAAAAGAACCAAGACTCGTCAATCAGTGGTTGGATACTATATTCGCGATTGCTGAGAATCGGGAGCTTCCAGAACCGGTCATCAAAAGGGGAAATCTAGAGGAGCTTGAGCTTTCGTATAAAGCTATCGGCCTTCATCTATTATTTTTATACCGTATCGATCGGAGGAGTGAAGCGATTTATTGGGAACGCGTCCGAGAAGAGATTAGCAACGGTGTGCATGATCAATTAAAAGATGAAGTAATTAATTACCAGAAAAAATGTAAACAATGTGGGAAGAAGCTACCGGATGAATCACGTTTTCCAATCTGTGACTCTTGTTATCATAGTAGATATCGAAGAAGGTATCGATCAAGTCAGCATTAGGCTAGCTTATTATGATGGAGATGTTTTATATGAAGTGGAAAGCTCATCAGCCATATTATAGAATTCTTAGAGAAGTCACCTATAATGAACAAAGAACAGTCATTTCCAATCGTGATATGTATTTATACGAAAATAAAATTACTACAAAATATCGTGAATTTCCTATTCATACCGTTCATGATATATCTTTTCGGAAAATTGGAGGTGAGGAAGGAATATTGTATCTTCATACAAGTGCGGGTGTATACCCTTTTACTGTTAAGGATGATCCTGGGACGTTTATTCAAGTGTTTAAAGAGAGTAAAGGTCTTAGAGGATAACCAATAGTTGGTCAAAAGTGCTTCTGGAGCATGTTTTCATCTTAGGTGGGAAAGCTAATAATGCTTGTTTAAAAGCGGTTTTATCACAAATGAACGAGTGGTAAGACCTCACACCTGATGGAAGTTTCAAGCAGTTCAACATACAAGATGAGACCTAACCATCATCAAAATTTAAAACATATAGATAGGGGAGTTCAATAATGGGTAAAAAACATCGTAATCGCATCAATTCTCCAAAAAAGAATAACCATGTTCCAGAAGAAGCTATTATTGCAGAACAAGAGGCACACGGTAAAGAATTTTCTGCGCAAAAGCGAAAGAAATAGTCTCGGATCCAATTACTAAATTTTAATGGGAGTATACCCTTTTAAAAAGCAATCTGTCTATATAGTCAAATACCGCTCATTCCATTATAAGGTGAGCGGTATTTGGCGTTCTTGTATCAATATTCTCCTGTGACTTCATTCATAGTCGTCTCAATAAAATGTGTAATAAGTTGATTTAAATCATTAGCTGATTTTGTAGGAATTTGATGCTTTGCATAATCGATGACTTGTAATTCGTTATATGGCAAGTTTTCATGTAATAACTTAGCATAATAATGGAACTGTTTATCTTTTTTTCCGTAAACGAGTAAAACAGGCAGGGGAATGTTCTTTAGCTGATTGGTACAATTATAATGTAAGCTATAACGGAAATACTGTTCGATATTTATTGAATTTCCTGTTAGGGCTTCATTAAACATCTTATTGAATAACTCTTGCTTATTTGAATTGCCCCACGAAATGGCTAGTGCAAGAAGTGGAACTGCTTTTTTATTGGCAAGCGATATTCCTAAAGAAATCTTTTGCTTTAACTCCCTATCTTTCACTTCAGACATACCGCTTATTACAATGCCTCCTAGAGCTCGGTCAGGGGCATTTAATAAATATTCTAGTGCAATAGAGCCACCGGTTGAATAGCCGCATATGAATGCTTTTTGAATGTTTAAATGATCTAATAAACGTTTGATATCTTCTACAATTAGTGAATAGATAATTGGCGTGTCTGAATATTGACTTCTGCCATGGCCTCTAATATCAAAAGTAATAACTTTAAAATTCCGAGATAATCCTTCTACTTGGTATTTGAAGTTTGAACTGGTAAGCACAGGGGGATGAATAAAAACGATAGGAATCCCGTTTCCTTTAACAGTGTAATATAAGTTTGCACCATCTATATCTAACATTGGCATGTATATAACCACCTCAATCAATCTGAAATCATTTCTAAAATCTTTAAGCATTATTCTTTATTCAGAATGGTTAATATGTATTGCTGTACTAAATCCCATATGAAATCCAATAAAGAGATATGTGTTTTATCTTAATAACAAGCGAT
>NZ_JBALMU010000089.1:39122-46257 GCF_036962285.1 Bacillus sp. JJ634 | reverse complement strand
GCAGATTCCTAAAAAAAACTTCCCATGAATATGGAAAGTTTTTATAATGAAGTATTTTTTTAGTTGGTAATTAGTTTAATAGTCATAGTTACTTTTTTGTTTATTTGAGTCAGTTGCTGTCGTGTTTACGGTATATATGCTATTTTGCACTTGTATATTGTTTGCATTTGTCTCATTTTAGCTGAATTTGTGATTATTTGTTTACGTATTTCGAATCGTCACATAAGCGACTCTGTAAACGGAATGTTTTCCATTGCTCATTTTAGCTATGATTTTCACTTGACCAGCTCGTGCAAAAGAGC
This sequence comes from Bacillus sp. JJ634, assembly GCF_036962285.1. NCBI lineage: Bacteria > Bacillati > Bacillota > Bacilli > Caryophanales > Bacillaceae > Bacillus > Bacillus sp. JJ634. The sequence goes on along the minus strand of NZ_JBALMU010000089.1, from coordinate 45,955 downwards.
CGCTATCTGTTTTTCCATCCCATTTCCTTGTATACGTGCCGCCTGTCCATGCTTTATTTGTAGCTAGTTTTCGAATGAGTTGACCTTTTGAATTTCTTATATATAAAGAGATCTTTGTTCCTTTTTTAGCACTAAAGGATATTGATAGATTATTTTTTCCATTGAAAGCAATCGTACGACTAGATAGTTTAAGCTTTGACATCGGTAGTGCAGGTGTTTGTTTTAAGGCTGTATAGGCATCGATTCTTCCGTAGCCATAATATTTGTCCCGTCCTTTAGCTCCTAAATCAACGCTTGATTTTTTCAAAATATTCTCGACTTCTGTTGGGGTAAGGAATGGATTCTTCGATAAGATTAAAGCACAAGCTCCGCTAACGGTTGGTGCAGCCATGGATGTTCCGCTGTCTTTCGCGTAGCGGCTCTTTGGAACTGTCGAGTAGATTTCGACACCAGGAGCGGCTAGGTCAATATAGGAACCAAAATTAGAAAATGCAGCCCGCGTATCCTTTTGTGTCGTCGCACTCACTGCAATGACGTGCTTATGTGATGCAGGATATTGAAGGCGGCTTGTGTTATCATTTCCGGCAGCAGCGACAACGATTACGCCTTTTTTATAGGCTTGTTGAACGGCATAGTCCAGCACATCGGTGTAATCTTCTGTTGTTAAGCTTAAATTGATAATATCAGCGCCTGCCTGAACCGCATAATCAATGCCATCAACGACTGTATAAATATCGGCTTCTTCACCTTCGAATACATTAATAGGAATAATCTGTACTTTCGGTGCAATGCCGGTAATACCTGTTTTATTCATTGAGGCAGCGATAATTCCAGCAACATGGGTTCCATGAGCGCTAGCTGGTATCGACTTTCCGCCGGTAAGCGCATTGTAAGGTGCAATGATATGTGCTTTTAAGTCTGGATGGCTCGTTTGAACCCCGGCATCAATCACGGCTACTTTGATATCGGGACTTCCAAATGTGACATTCCACGCTTTTGGCATATTGATTTTTTTTAGATTCCATTGCTTTGAATAGTAAGGATCCGATGGCGTATGATTCGGCGTTACTTCATAGTTTCGGTCGACTAATTCTACTTGTTGGAATGTTGAAAGCGTAGCAGCAACTGTATTTAAATCGCTTCCTTCCGGGAGTGATATAAGTGAAAAGTTCCCATTTTCAATCGTTGAAAGCTCATTGGCGTGAACGGTTTGAAGAATCGTTTGCTTTTGAGTAGAACTTGTTGAATCGTTAAATTTAATAATTAATTGATTAGCTGAAGGATTGGCCGCTTCTGCTAATGATCCATTGATTAAATAAAGAGTGAAAATAAGTAAAAAGGAAAGTAAAGTTCTCATTATAAATCTCCTCGTACTAGTTAGTTACATATATTTGTATAATAACTAGTTTGATAATAGTTAATTGTAGCATGATGGATAGTGGAATCCTATGATTAATACAAATTATCCAAGAATCTACAAAACTTGCTCACAAATTCCTCTTATTCTCCGATAATTATAGAAAGGGTAAAATGAAAAGAATTAGAGGTGAAAGTGTGATTAGGGCAAAATGGTTAGTTGTTAGTGTGCTTGCTTTGTTTATGTGTCTATTTACTAGTGGTGAATATGCGATTTCAAAAGCAGAGGCAAGCGAGAGTGAGTGGACGGTGACGTATTATTCAAAGCTGAATTTTACAGGTTCAACGGTACAGAAAAAAGCAGACCGTATAAACTACTCATGGGGAACTTCAAATCCTGTTAAAGGAATCCCGCAAAATCGTTTTTCTGTAAAAATGACGAAAATGATTTCCGTTTCAAGCGGGGGAGCTTACCGAATTTCCGGTAAAGCGAATGACGGCGTGAGAGTATATGTGGATGGGAAGAAACAATTGGATTATTGGAAGTCTGGCTCACACACATTTAGTAAAGATGTCATGCTTTCAAAAGGTGAGCATAAGATTGAAGTCCACTATTATGATCAAACAGGGACGGCCTATATTATAGTAGATGTGAATAAAGTGGCTGCGAAACTATCAACAGAGCAGTGGACGGGATTATTTTTCCCAAGTAAAAACTTCACTGGCACACCAGTTAGTACGTCCGTCAAGTCGTTGAATGCTTCTTGGGGCTCTAAAGCACCTCATACAAAGATTCCAGCAGGAACGTATTCTGCCGTGTATCAAAAGAAAGTAGTTGTGGCAAAAGACACAAAGTACATATTGATGGGAGAAGCCAATGATGGCATCAGAATTTATGTAGACGGTAAGAAACAAGTGGATGATTGGAAGCCTGGTACGAGAAACTTTGAGAAAAACATTACCTTGAAGAAGGGGACGCATACAATCAAAGTGCAGTACTACAACGAGAGTGGTAGTGCGAGATTACAGGTTGATTTAAAAGAGGCCTCCACTGTGACACCCCTGGGAAAATGGGATGTTACGTTTTATGATCAAAAAGAATTAAAAGGAAAACGAGTGAAACAAACAGCTAGTAAGTTGAATTATAAGTGGGGCACGGCATCTCCTGCTTCGGGCATTCCAAGCAATGGGTTTTCAGCGAAGTTTGTGAAGCGAACAAATTTAAGCGGCGGTACCTATATTATCTCTGGTGGAGCGAATGACGGTATCCGCGTATATGTAAATGGCAAAAAACAGATTGATTATTGGAAAAACGGAACGTATACGTTTAACCAAGAAATCAAGCTGGATCCTGGTATTGCGATTATTGAAGTACGCTATTATGACCATACAGGCGATGCACGCATTCAAGTGAATGTAACGAAGAAATCAAAAAAGAAGTCGGTTGCCTATAGTAGCCATAACATTACATTAGATACAGCTTTAACGAAGCAAATGGCTACTTCACCACAGACAGATAAAAAGTATGGGGCTTATATTCCAAAAAACAGTGTGAAACTAGCTTCTACAAGAAAGAGCGGAAAAACGGTCGATAACGTTTCGATTATTACAACTTCATCCCGCTTATTAGGAAATCTAAAAGCGAACACGAACGTGACGATTCAAGGTGAAAAGTCATTTAATGATAAGGACTATTATAAAATTTTGACCGGCTGGGTGAATGCTTCGAAAACTGATACGAAGTATTACTTGAATCCAGACAGCTTTACGAATAAAAACGAGAAGGAATATTATCAATATGTAAAGCTTTCGGCGTTCTCTGCTTTAAATGAAGATGAGTTGAATAACAAAATTCTTTATAATAAAGGGATTTTAAAAAATCGAGCCGATGCTTATTTAAAAGCTGGATTTAAGTACGATGTGAATGAAATTTACTTAATTTCTCATTCATCTCTTGAAACGGGGAACGGTACGTCCCGATTAGCAACAGGGGTGAAAGTGAAAACGAAAAAAGATAGTAAAGGTAAAATCGTCTATAACGAAAATGGTGAGAAAGAAATTGTTGTGCTAGATAGTGATGCCAAGTCATATGAAGCAAAAGTGTATAACATGTACGGCATTGGCGCTTATGATAACTGTGCGCTTGAATGTGGAGCAAGACGTGCGTTCAATGAAGGCTGGACAACGGCAGATAAAGCGATTACTGAAGGAGCAAAATTTGCCGCTGAAAATTATATTTATGCCGGACAAGATACGCTCTATGAAATGAGATGGAATCCAGAAGCTCTTGTGACAAAAGGAGTTCCGTATCATCAATACGCAACAGATATCGGCTGGGCCGTTAAACAAACGCGTTCTTTCGAGCAGCTATATTCACTGCTTGATAGCTATACAGCGGAATATGATGTACCACGTTATAACTAGAATACGAAAAATGCCCATGCATTATGCACGGGCATTTTTTTTCACTTCTGCGGAAAGTAACCGATTTATAAGCTGTTTACTCGATTGCCCATTGGAGTAGGTGTTCCATTTCTCGTTAAATGGTGCCACTTTTTCAAGCATGAAATCATGTGAGTGGATTTTCTCGAGAATTTCTTCAGTATTATACACAATCGGACCGGGCATACTTTCTGTATAATCTTCCCAAAAGCCGCGACGCTTCGCATATTGTTCTAAATCATAAGCAAAAAAGAGCATCGGTTTTTGGAAGAAAGAAAATTCAAAAGGAATCGACGAGTAGTCTGTAATTAATAAATCGGTTATAACTAATAGCTCGTTTATATGCAATCCACGTTTTATTTGATACACAAAGCCAGGAAATTTCTGCGTTATATTTTGATTCATTGTTACAGCAGGATGAAGCTTTAGTAAAACAACATAATCCTTCTCATGCAGCTCCTTATGCAGCAAATCTAAATCTAATGCGATGGTGTCGGCATGTAATTCTTCATCGCGAAAGGTTGGCGCATAGAGAATAATTTGTTTCTGTTTTAGCTCTGGGAATGCTCGATAAAAAGCATGCTGCGCGCGCTCTTTCGCCTGTTCATCAAAAAAGAAATCCGTTCTCGGTACACCTGTTCGTAAAATTTGGCGATCTTCTACTTGGAAGCTTTCTTTATAGATGTCAGCCATAATCTCTGAGCCGGTTGTCACATAATGAAAGCGGCGGTACACCTCTAAAAAACGCTTTTTAGCTCGTGCCGAACGATATTGAACAGATGGATCGCGCAGGCCAAACTGTTTAACCGCTCCTGCTGCGTGCCATACTTGTACACAGGTTACTTCTTGTTTGAAGGTAATGGCAGCAAGAAAGCCAAAGTAATTATCAATGACAACCCATTTCGACGTAGCAAGATGATAAAAAGCCCGTAACATATGAAAGATATTCTTCGTTTCAAACGGAAGGACGATGGTATGTCCATCGCCCTTAGCATCAAGATTGCTGCCTGATTTTTTTAACAATACTTTTTGAATGGGAATGCTTTGTTGATTGATTTCATCCAAAAGGAATTGACAATTATCACCGAACGAAGAGACAAAGGCAATCTTATTTCGTACAGGAAAGAGTTTACAGATAGAGAATAGTACTTTAATGAAAAGTAAATATCCTTCTATAAAAAGTTCCCTAGCCATTATTTACTTGCAAAAGATCTTCTTTAATTTGAGAAGTAGAGATGCCGATTGTTCTTGGTAAGTATACGACTTCACATACCTCGGCCAACTCATCGAATTTGCCTTTCCAATCGTCTCCCATAACAAAGATATCGACGCCTTCACGAATAATATCTTCTTTCTTTTGCTCCCAGTTGTTTTCTGGAATGACTTTATCAACGTAGCGAATGGATTCTAAAATCATTTTTCGGTTTTCGAAGCTATGGTACGCTTTTTTATCTTTTAAAGCGTTGAATTCATCTGTTGAAATGGCAACGATTAAATAATCGCCTAATTCTCTAGCACGCTTTAATAAATTAATATGTCCCCAATGAAGTAAATCAAAGGTTCCATATGTGATTACTTTTTTCATGTTTTATTTCCTCCCGTAAGTCGTTTCAATCTATATATAATCAATAGAATATTTATGAACGAAAAAGTCCATCATAGTGGAGAAGAGATAAGCCTACTTTATTATAACCTATTATATTTACAATGAAACAACAAAATTTTAACATCAGTTGTTCAAATATTACAATGCGTTCGGATTTATCCTCCATTTTATAACGTATCTAGTGGATATTCAATATAAAGTGAAACTTCTATAAGTGGGGATTGTTCTTCATCCCCACTTATAGTTAGTTGAACCAATCGGACCTTTATGGGCAGTTGCCCTCACCTATCTGCTCCGTTTCCTCTTAATCTTGAGGTGAGGGTATTACTGCCCGTTAAGTGTGGGATAAATCACCTTTTAACGTAGAAAACCCCGAATAGGGAGAGTGTCCTATTCGGGGCAATCTTGCTTTCTTCATAATTTAATAAGTTGGTAGATACGTTGTTACATCTAATTGAAGATTGTATGTGGAAAGGGCACCATACATCTTAGCAATTCGATCGGTTTGTTTAACAGCCCAGCCGATGTCTGTTGCATATTGGTGTGTCGCATATCCGTATTTCTCCATACCTGCTGGATTCCAGCGCATTTTATAGAGTGTATCTTGGCCAGCGTTCACATAACCATTTCCGATGAATTGTGCACCGCCGATAATTGCTTTTTCGGGAGTTGTCCAGCCAGCTTTATAGGCGTATTCTGAACCGCACTGTAAGGCACAAGCATCTTTAGCGCCGATTCCGAACATATTATAAACTACTTTTGGTGTAACCGCTTCGCCGTCTACTTCGCTTACTTCCACACCGTTTGAGAGAGTAGAGTAGCCATTTCCTGTTTCAAGCAAGGCGTGGCTAATTAAATAAATTTCATTTACGCCGTGTGTTTTGGCAGCCGTAATGAAGGCTTCTCCTTGATCAGCTAGAATGCCTTTTCCATTTAATAAAGCATTATTAAGTTCTGTAACGTTTGTGCCTGCAAGGTCTGATAGAACTAAGAACTGATAGGAAGATGTGTCATTTGCTAAGAAGTTCGTTGGATCTACGTAATATTTAACTTGTGTTGCATTAGCTTCTTTCCAAGAGCCAGACTCATCTGTCATAGGGTTCACTTTTACTTGCATTGCTGTCGCTTCATCTACTGTTAAGTTATAGTAAGATAAACCTTTGACATCGTCTTTATGTATGTAACCCGTTGTTGCTGTTCCTGATATGTATATGGTTGCCGTATACCAATTCTCAGAAAATGTTCGGTATTTTAACACCTTACTTTGTGTATAGCTTCTTAATACAGAAGAATTCGTAGATGCTTTACTATATACATTTGTTGGATTTTTTAAAGCTGCACCTTCCAAAAGTTGTTGCTTGGAAGTCCAAATTTTCTCAATATCATTGACGTGAATATAGCCTGTTTTCTTTTCTCCTTTCACATATAC